>NZ_JBHJRC010000161.1:0-18473 GCF_042261735.1 Kitasatospora sp. NPDC056327
ACTTTTATCGTGGGCTCGTATATTTTTATAAGAGACCGCCCGGCACCCCCCCCCCCCCCCGGGCCCCCGGCGAGCGACCCGCGCGCGGGGGGCCCGGGCGTTGCGGGCCCGCGCCGCGCACCCCCGCGAACGCCCCCGGGAGCACCCGTGCGCGGCCCCGGGCGCGCCCGCGCGGCCGTCCGCGCCCGCCCCGGGTCCGCCCCGGGTCCGCCGGGCCCCGCGGACCCGGCCGGCAACCCCCATGGCCGCAGCACCGTCCGGCGTTTCGGTGACGGAAGGGGCCGGAGCGGTTCCCGGGGCCGGCGCACCGTTCGGCGGCCGGAATCCAGCCCATCGAGTGACAGCGGCCGCATCCGGCTGACGCAACCGGGTGCCCGGCCTTATGGTGCGCTGGACCAGGGCGCCCCGGGACGGGCCGTTCCCGTCCGCCGCCGGGTAGCGGCGGTCGCGCGGGGGGATGCTGGACGGCGTCCGGCCGGACCGGACACGCCCGGGCCGTCCGAAGCCGCCCGGGGCGGGCCGTCCGGAATCCGGGCGGTGTCACCGGGACGAGTGGAAACCGGGGCGATCCGGAACACCCACCCGGACACCGGCGTCGAAAATGTCAGAAGCGCCACGCAGCATGTACTACCGGGGCCCGGACACCGCCGTTTCCCGGTCGGAACCGATCGTTTCGAACTCGGCCCAGGGGCCCCGCACCGGGCGCCCCAGGGCTCCGAAGGGGGTGCCGCACCGTATGGCCGCTGTCGACACCGCGCGCGCTCATGCCCAGGCGATCCTGCGGATCCGAGGTCTCGCCCTGGCCGCCGCCGCGCTGCCCGCCGCCGCCGCGGTGGTGCTGCTCGCCGGCCGGTTCACCGGCCGGATCGGCGCCCCCGGATCCTCCGACGCCGCCGGCTGGGACCTCGCCCGCTGGACGGTCTGCGCGGTGGCCGCGCTCACCCTGCTGGTGGCCGGGCTGACCGCCCGCGCCTACCGCCGGGCCGTCCCGCCGCAGACCCCGGCCGTCCAGCTGGCCCGAGACCGGGCCCCCGAGCTGTACCGGCTGATCGAGGAGCTGGCCGAACGGCTGGAGGTCCCCGCGCCCTCCGCCGTGGCGCTCACCCCGGACTGCGACAGCTGGCTGGAGGACGTCCCCGCACCCCGGCCCCGCCGGGCCGCCCGCGCCGGGCACGAGCCCCCCGCGCCGGTGCTGGTGATCGGCTCGCCCTTCCTCTGGTGGATGCGGGCCGGCGAGCTGCGCGCCCTGCTCGCCCCGGTGGTGGCCGGCACCGCGGCCGCCGCCGACCACGAGATCGCCGCCGCCCGCCGCTTCCTGCGCTCGCTCGACGCCAGCCTGGACGCCGGCCCCGCCCCGCTCGGCGCCCCCGGGCCCGGCACCCCGCGCCCGCGCCGGCGCGGCCCGGTCGCGCTCACCGACCGGATCACCCGCCGGCTGCTCGGCGCCTGCCGGGGGCACGCCGCCGAACTGGAGCGCTCGGTCGCCGGCTGGGCCTCCGAGCAGGCCCGCGGTGTCGACTACGGCCTGCGGATCGCCGCCCAGGAGCAGGTCGGCCTCGCCTACGCCGGCTGGGACCGGCTGCTCACCCGGGTCGCGCTGCCCGCCTGGCGGCTCGGCCGGCACCCGGCGCACCTCAACGCCGGCGTGGTGTCCGCGCTCACCGAGCTGTCCCGGCGCGACCGGCTGGCCGACGGCTACGGCAGCCGGCTCGGCGACCGCCCGGCCTGCGACCTGCTGGAGGAGCCCGGGGCGGTGGACGCCGCCGTCTCCCGGCTCGCCGCCGAGCTGTTCTTCGGCGCGCCCGCCTCCGGCGGCTGGCGCGAGCTGGAGTGGGCCGACTACCCGGCCGAGGTGGTGGACGCCGGCTGGCGGGCCCGCGCCACGGCCCTGCAGTCAGCGCTGGACCGGCTCGCCCCGCAGTCCCGCCCCGGTGCCCCGACGCTGACCAGGCTGCTGGGCCGGCTCGCCGACGGCGACGGCGAGCTGCTGGCCGCCGCACTCGTCGACCGGCCGGCCGGGACCACCGCGCCCGCGCCGCTGCTCGAACCCGTCCGCACCGGGCGGGACGTCCTGGTGGACCACGTCACCGCGATGGTCTGCTGCGCCGCCGTGGACACCGCGGGCGCCGTGCCCGGGCTGGACTGGCTGGACGGCCCGGTCCTGCTGTTGCGCGGGGTCCGCCGCACCGACCTCGCCGAGCCGGTCGCCCAGGCCGTCGAGCAGGGCCAGGACGGGCCGCTGCGGTCCTGGCTGGACGCCGCGGACGTCCGGCTGGAGAAGCCCGTCCGGCTCTGACCGGGTTTCCCCCGGGGGCGCGAGCGACGTTCGCGAGCGCCCCCGGAACGGCCGGCCGCCCGGGGTCGCCGCAGGCCGGAGGCCCTGGGCCCGGCGGGCCGGAAGATTCCCGCCACTAATTGCTACCGTGGGGTGACGCAGCGCCAGCACGGTGTGGTGTATTAGACCGCACGCACATCCGGATGGCACGTGCCAACCGGCGGAGGTGCACCTGGGAGGGGCGCGTGGGGACCGAACTCAACCGCCGCTGGGAGTCCGGGACGCACGCGCACAGCGTCTCCGACCCCTTCGGCCAGGGACCGCTGCCCTGGCTGCGCAGCCCGGACCAGTACCTCGCCGGCGCCGGGGGCGGCGTCCCCTGGTACGTCTCGGTGGACGCCCCCGGGCAGCGCCCGCTGGCCGCCGGCGTGCGCGGCAAGCCGCCGGTCGGCACCCCGCTGAGCGCCAACGACGAGGAACAGCAGATCAAGGGGTTCGCCTCGGCCGGGGTGGTGCGCCCCGGCGGCGCGGTGGACCTGCGGGTCACCGTCAACCCGCCCCGCGAGTTCACCGTCGACGTCTACCGGATCGGCCACTACGGCGGCGACAACGCCCACCACATGACCTCCAGCCCGCTGATCGCCGGGATGGTCCAGCCCGCCCCGCTGGTGGCCGGCCGCACCGTCTCCTGCCACCACTGGTGGCACACCTGGCGGCTGCAGATCCCGCAGCACTGGCGCCCCGGCGCGTACGTCGCGGTGCTCACCACCGCCGACATGCTGCACCGCAGCCACATCCCCTTCACCGTCCGGGACTTCGAGGACCAGACCCGGGCCGCCGAACTGCTGCTGGTCGTCCCCGACGTCACCTGGCAGGCGTACAACCTCTTCCCCGAGGACGGCCGCAGCGGCGCCAGCCTCTACCACGCCTGGGAGGGCGGACAGCTGGTCGGCGAGCCCGAGGCGGCGGTCACCGTCTCCTTCGACCGCCCGCACGCCACCGCCGGGCTCCCGCTGCACGTCGGCCACGCCTACGACTTCATCCGCTGGGCCGAGCGCTACGGCTACGACCTCTCCTACGCCACCGCCACCGACCTGCACGCCGGGCTGGTCGACGTCTCCCGGCACCGGGCGCTGGTCTTCCCCGGCCACGACGAGTACTGGTCCGAGCCGATGCGCCGGGCCGTCGAACGCGCCCGGGACGGCGGCACCTCGCTCGTCTTCCTCTCCGCCAACACCATGTACTGGCGGGTCGAGCTGAGCCCCGGCCCCTCCGGCGAGCCCAACCGGATGCTCAACTGCCGCAAGCGCCAGAAGGTCGGCCCCGGCAGCCCCGCCACCGGGGCGGCCGGCGCCGGCAGCGCCCTGTGGCGCGACGCCGGCGAGCCCGAGCAACACCTGCTCGGCCTGCAGTACTCCGGCCGGGTCGCCGCGCCGGTCCCGCTGGTCGCCCGGCACACCGCGCACTGGCTCTGGGACGGCACCGGCCTCCAGGAGGGCGACGAACTGCCCGGGCTGGTGGCCGGCGAGGCCGACCGCTACTACCCCAAGGTCGCCCTGCCCGAGCACACCGAGCGGGTGCTGCTCGCGCACTCCCCGTACGAGGACCCGGCCGGCCGGACCCGCTACCAGGAGACCTCGCTCTACCGGGCGCCCAGCGGCGCCTACGTGTTCGCGGCCGGCACCTTCGCCTGGTCGCCCGCCCTGGACCGGCCGGGACTCACCGACGAGCGGATCCAGCGGGCCACCGCCAACCTGATGGACCGCCTCTGCAAGAACGGCTGAGCGCCCGGCGGCCGGCGCCCGGCCGCCCTCGGACCGGACGGCCCGGGCGGTCATGACAGACTCGACCCCAGTGACCTCCCCTTTCGCGCTCCACGCCCGCGAACGACCCCTGAGGACTGAGACGACCTTGAGCGGATTTGTCACCAAGCCCGAGCCGGTCCAGGTGCCCGGCCTGGTCCACCTGCACACCGGCAAGGTGCGCGACCTGTACCGCGCCGAGTCGGGTGACCTCGTGATGGTCGCCAGCGACCGGACCTCGGCCTACGACTGGGTGCTGCCCAACGAGATCCCGGACAAGGGCCGCATCCTCACCCAGCTGTCGCTGTGGTGGTTCGAGCGCATCGCCGACCTCGTGCCCAACCACGTGATCTCCGCCGAGGTCCCGGCCGGCGCCCCCGCCGACTGGAAGGGCCGCACCCTGGTCTGCCGCAACCTGGAGATGATCCCGGTGGAGTGCGTGGCGCGCGGCTACCTGGCCGGCTCCGGTCTGGAGGAGTACCGCGACTCCCGCACCGTCTGCGGCATCGCCCTGCCCGAGGGTCTGGACGACGGCTCCGAGCTGCCCGCGCCGATCTACACCCCGGCCCTCAAGGCCGAGGTCGGCGAGCACGACGAGAACGTCCCCTACGAGGAGACCGCCCGCCGGATCGGCGCCGAGCTGGCCGCCACGCTGCGCCGGACCACCCTGGACGTCTACTCCCGGGCCCGGGACATCGCCCGTGAGCGGGGCATCGTCCTGGCCGACACCAAGTTCGAGTTCGGCCTGCTCGACGGCGAGCTGGTGATCGGCGACGAGGTGCTCACCCCGGACTCCTCGCGGTTCTGGCCGGCCGACCAGTGGGAGCCGGGCCACCCCCAGCCCTCCTTCGACAAGCAGATCATCCGCGACTGGCTGACCTCCCCGGCCTCCGGCTGGGACCGGAGGAGCGAGCAGCCGCCGCCGGAGCTGCCCGCCGAGGTGGTCGAGAGGGTCCGCGCCAAGTACGTCGAGGCGTACGAGCGGCTGACCGGCCTCAGCTGGGCCTGAGCCGCCTGCGGCGCCCGCGGGCCCGGCGGTCAGATCCAGCCGTGCTCGCGGGCGATCCGCACCGCCGCGTGCCGGTTCTCCGCGCCCAGCTTGGTGGCGGCCGCGGACAGGTAGTTGCGGACGGTGCCCTGGGAGAGCGCGGCCCGCTCGGCGATCCCGGCGATCGAGGTGCCGTCCGCGGCCAGCTCCAGCACGTCCGTCTCCCGCGGGGTCAGCGGGCTCTCCCCGGCGGCGATCGCGTCCGCCGCGAGCTCCGGGTCCACGTACCGGCCGCCGGCCCGGACGGTCCGGATGATCCCGGCCAGGTCGGCCGCCGAGACCGTCTTCGGCAGGAAGCCCCGGACGCCGACCTCCAGGGCCCGCTTCAGGTAGCCCGGGCGACCGTGGCCGGTGACGATCATGCAGCGGCAGTCCGGCAGCAGGGTGCGCAGCCGGGTGGCCACCTCGATGCCGTCCAGGCCGGGCATCTGCAGGTCCAGCACGGCGATCTCGGGCACGTGCGCCTGCGCCATCGCCAGCGCCTCCGGGCCGGAGGCCGCCTGGGCGACCACCACGATGTCCTCCTCCAGGGAGAGCAGGGCGGCCAGCGCGCCGCGGATCAGGTGCTCGTCGTCGGCGAGCAGGACGCGGACGGGCGCGGTGTCGGTCATCGGCGGGGCCTTCCGTGCGGCGGTTGCGGCGGTTGCGGCCGGTGCGGCCGGTGCCGCGGGGTCAGAGCGGGACGCTGGCGAGCAGCCGGAAGCTGCCGGGCCCGGCGTCCGGGACGGCCAGCTCGCCGTCGTGGGCGGCGAGCCGCTCGCGCAGTCCGCGCAGGCCGGTGCCACCGCCCTGGGACGGCAGCGGTACGGCCGGCACCCCGTCATTCTCCAGCTCCAGCACCGCCCGGCCGTCCTCCCGCCGGAGCCGGATCGAGCAGCTGGCCGCCTCGCTGTGCCGCAGCACGTTGGTGGTGGCCTCGCGGATCACCCAGCCGAGCACCGACTGGACCGGGGCCGGCAGCCGGTCGGCGTCCTCGCCGAGGTCGATCTCGCAGGCCACGTCGGCGGAGCGCAGCACCGCCCGGGCGCCGATCGCCTCCGCGTGCAGGTCCGCCGTGCGGTAGCCGCGAACCACGTCGCGGACCTCGCGCTGGGACTCCTGGGCGATCTGCTGGACCTCGGCCATCTGCTCGGCGGCCTCCGGGCGGCCGCGCCGGGCCAGCTGGACGGCCAGCTCGCTCTTGAGCGCGATGGTGGTGAGGTTGCGGCCCATCACGTCGTGCAGGTCCCGGGAGAACCGCAGCCGCTCCTCGGCGACGGCCAGCCGGGACTGCGCCTCGCGGGCGGCGTCCAGCTCCCAGACCACCGACTGCAGCCAGGCGAAGCTGCGGCAGCTGCCGCCGATGAAGAGCATGACCAGCCCGCTGCCGGTCAGTGCCCCGGCGGCGGTCGAGGGGCTCACGCCGGCCAGCAGCATCGCGGGGAAGACGGCCACCAGGGCGGCCGCCCCGGCGAGGGCCGCCCGGCGCGGCGGGAGCCCGACCGCGGCCGGGCCGAAGGCCGAGAAGAGCACGGTGCTGGCGATCGGGACGGTGAAGACCACCTGCTCCGCGCCGGGCCCCGAGCCGGCCCGGGGGCCGAGCAGCAGCACCGCCCAGCAGCCGGCCACCGCGACCCCGCCGGTGAGGGCGAGCCAGCGCAGGTGGTCGGTGGACCGCTTGAGGTAGTGGTCGAGGGCGGTGCGGTAGGCGCGCAGGGTGATCAGGGTCTGGGCGAGGCCGAGCACCAGGGCGACCCGGGCGGCCGGGTGGGTCGCGGACCCGGGGTCGGCGGAGTCGATCAGCAGCGTCAGCGGCAGCGGCGCCAGCGCCATCAGATAGAGCGACCACCGGAGGTAGAGCTCGGAACGCTGGGGCTTGGAATAGCCCTTCCACGCGCGCACCGGATTCGCGATGCCCATCTGTTCTGCTCCCCGTTCCTTCATGATCGTGCTGTCGCCTTCTTATCAGAGGTGGAACGGGGAGTGGGCCTTCGGTTCGAATTTCCGGGTCGGCGCTGGGCAGGTGCCGCGGAGCATTCCCGGGAAGCCGTTGCGGGAAGCGTTCCCGCGGGGGGCGTGCGGACGCTCAGCGGCGCGGCTCCCAGCGGAAGTACCGGACGGCGGCCCAGACCGCGAGGGCGAGCCAGATCCCGCCGGTGACCAGGTGCGGGGCGGCGGTGGACCAGCTGCCGGCGAAGCCGGTCGGGGCCCCGGAACCGTCGGTGCCGAACCAGCCGACCCGCACCAGCTGGAACGCCGGGGTGGTGGGCAGCAGCCGGCAGAAGTCGGCGACCCGCTCCGGCATGACCTCCAGCGGGAAGAACAGGCCGGAGCCGAACTGCGAGAGCAGCAGGACCGGCATGGTGGTGATGCCGGCGCTCTCCACGGTGCGGGTGAAGGCGCTGGAGACGGCGGCCAGCGCCATCAGGGTCGCCACGGCCAGGGCCAGGCCGACGACCAGCAGGACGGGGTTGACCGGGACGGTGAGGTCCAGTGCGTAGGCGCCGATGCCGCCGGTCACCGCGCACATCAGCAGTGCCAGACCGACCGAGGGGACGGCGGTGCCGGCCAGGATCTCCAGGTCCCGGGCCTCGCCGGTGCGCAGCCGCTTGAGCACCAGCTCCCCGCGGCGGGCCACGTAGGCGGCGGTGAGGTTGTAGTAGACGACGAAGGCGAGCACCATCCCGATCGCGCCGCTGACCAGCAGCGAGTCGACGTCCAGGGAGGGGTTGTCCTCGGCCTGCTGGGCCAGCACGTTCTGCAGGCCGAGGACCAGGAGCACCGGCAGCAGCACGGCGGTGAACAGGGCGGTCCGGTTGCGGAGCAGCAGGACCGCCTCGGCCCGGCCCAGGGCGAGCATCCGGCGGACGGCGGTGCTCCGCGGCCCGCTGTGCTGTGCGGCGGCGGTGGTGACGGCGGTGGTCATCGGGCGAGTCCGATCAGCTTGCGGCGGGCGGTGGGAGCGGCGGGGGTGTCGGCCGGGGGCCGGTGGGCGGCCTCGGAGGCGATGGCGAGGAAGGCCTCCTCCAGCGAGGCGCTGCGGGCGTCGAGCGAGCCGAGCGCGATCCCGTGGTGGTCGGCCCAGCCGAGCAGCTCGGTCAGGGTGGCCTGCAGCCGGGGCGTCTGGACGGTGAACCGGCGGCCGTCGGCGGTCACCGTCGCGCCGGCCAGCGGCGGGAGCGAGGTGCCGGTGAACTCGGGGAGGTCGAAGAGGATCCGGGACGGGCGTCCGGCGATCACCTCGGCCACCGTGCCGCTGGCGACGATCCGGCCGCCGTGCATGATCGCCAGCCGGTCGGCCAGCTCCTCGGCCTCCTCCAGGTAGTGCGTGGTGAGCAGCACCGTGGTGCCCTGGGCGCGCAGCTCGCGGACCAGCTGCCAGACGGCGGCGCGGGCCTCCGGGTCGAGGCCGGTGCTCGGCTCGTCCAGGAACAGCACCTCGGGCCGGCCGAGCAGGGCCATCGCCAGGTCGAGGCGGCGGCGCTCGCCGCCGGAGAGCTGCTTGACCCGGACGTCGCGGCGGTGGCCGAGGCCGACCAGGTCGAGCGCCTCGTCCAGCGGGCGGGCGTGGCTGGTGGTACCGGCCCAGGCGCGGCCGGTCTCGGCCACGGTGAGGTCGCCGGGGAAGCCGCCCTCCTGGAGCATGATGCCGATCCGGGGCCGGACGTCGGCCCGGTCGCGGTGCGGGTCGTGGCCGAGCACCCGGACCCGGCCCTCGCTGGGGGCGGCGAGGCCCTCGATCAGCTCCATGGCGGAGGTCTTGCCGGCCCCGTTGGTACCCAGCAGGGCGAACAGCTCACCGCGGCCGACGGTCAGGTCGAGGCCGCGGACCGCGTGGTAGCGGTGGCTGCCGGCGCCGTAGTGGCGGTGCAGGCCGGTGACCTCGATCACGTGGTCGCCGGGGCGGTGGGGCTGGCTCGTTTCCATGTCCCAAGCCTCCCGTCGCCGGGCGGCCGGAGGCAGTGCGAGGCCTCATGAGAACGCGGTGCGGATCCACGGGTCGGCGATGACAAATGTCATGGCGGGCGGACCGGGACCGGTCCGCCCGAATCGGGACGAAAACGCCGAAGGGCCCTCTCGACCGAGAGGACCCTTCGTACTGGAGCGGACGACGAGATTCGAACTCGCGACCCTCACCTTGGCAAGGTGATGCTCTACCAACTGAGCCACGTCCGCAGGATGGAACTATGCAATTGTGCTGTGCTCGCGCACTGCGAGCGGACGACGAGATTCGAACTCGCGACCCTCACCTTGGCAAGGTGATGCTCTACCAACTGAGCCACGTCCGCATGGTGTCCGGTGGGACACCCGCCGCCTCTTCGGATCTCTCCGTTGCGGCGACGAGGATTACTCTACAGCATCCGAAGGGGTGGTCGCCCCGCCCCTTCGGACGCGGGCGGGACGACCGGGTCCCGGGGGGTTCAGTTCGCCTCGGCGAACTGCTCGTACACGTGCTTCGGGATGCGGCCGCGGGCCGGCAGCTCCATGCCGCGCGACTGGGCCCAGGCCCGTACGGCGGCGGGGTCCGGGGTGAGGGCCGTGCGGCGGAAGGACTTCCCGGTGCGGCTCTGGCGCCGGCCGGCGGCGACGAACGGGGCGAGGGCCTCCCGCAGCTTTTCCGCGTTGTCCACGGACAAATCGATCTCGTACGACTTCCCGTCGACGCCGAAGTGGACGGTTTCCGCGGCGGCGCCGCCGTCCAGGTCGTCGGAGAGCGTGACAACTACACGCTGAGCCATGGGTGTCAATCCTCTCGGGCAATTCGGCCGACCGGGCGCGGGCGCGCTCCGGGGCCTGATGTGCACCACTCGCGCAAGCGCATACGGGCAGGCCGGATGGCCGTGCCGGATACGCAGCACTCGCCGCGGCAGGTGGCCCTATTCTGCACCCGAAGCGGGGAGAAATCGAAGAGTCCGGCTTTCTTTTCCGGATATTCACGTGTCTTCGCCGGGACGTCGGATACCGCGGCACTCGGTCGGCGGATCTGCCGGCCGATGTGCGGACCGATCTCCTGGTCGATCTGTCCTGGAGTGCCGGTATTCGGGTGCTCTTCGGCCGTTCTCGCGGGGGCTCCGGAATCAGGTGAAACGGGGCGCCCGGCGGGGGGCGGCGGGGGCATGGAGGCCTTGTGTCGTAAGGGGCGTGGGTCTACGCGCGTCACCATCCCCGGCCAGCAATCCTGCCCGAAACCCCCGGTAGTCTGGAGTTCCCCCGCCTCACGAAGACACCACCGGGAGTGCCAGTGGCACGCGTCGTAGTCGACGTCATGCTCAAGCCGGAGATCCTCGACCCCCAGGGACAGGCGGTGCAGCGCGCACTGCCCCGCCTCGGATTCACCGGGATCGCCGACGTCCGCCAGGGCAAGCGTTTCGAGCTGGAGCTGGAGGGCCCGGTCGACGACGCCGCGCTCGCCCGTATCCGCGAAGCCGCCGAGACCTTTCTCGCCAACACCGTGATCGAGGACTTCACCGTCCGCGTCGAGGAGGAGGGCAAGTGACCACCCGCATCGGCGTCGTCACTTTCCCCGGCTCCCTCGACGACCGTGACGCCCGGCGCGCGGTCCGCCTCGCCGGCGCCGAGCCGGTCGCCCTCTGGCACCGTGACAAGGATCTCCACCAGGTCGACGCGGTCGTCCTGCCGGGCGGATTCAGCTACGGCGACTATCTGCGCTGCGGTGCCATCTCGCGCTTCTCGCCGGTGATGGAGACCGTCATCGAGCAGGCCAAGGCGGGAATGCCCGTTCTCGGTATCTGCAACGGCTTCCAGGTGCTGTGCGAATCGCACCTGCTGCCCGGTGCCCTCACCCGCAACGACTCGCTGCACTTCGTCTGCCGCGACCAGAAGCTGCGGATCGAGAACGACGGCACCGCCTGGACCCGCGATTACGCGTCCGGCCAGGAAATCGTCGTCCCGCTGAAGAACGGCGAGGGCCGCTTCGTCGCCGACGAGCGCGTCCTCGACGAGCTGGAGGCCGAGGGCCGGGTGGTCGCCCGTTACCTCGACGTCAACCCCAACGGTTCGTACCGTGACATCGCCG
The DNA here is from genome assembly GCF_042261735.1 of Kitasatospora sp. NPDC056327. NCBI lineage: Bacteria > Bacillati > Actinomycetota > Actinomycetes > Kitasatosporales > Streptomycetaceae > Kitasatospora > Kitasatospora sp. NPDC056327. The sequence continues at coordinate 11,142 of NZ_JBHJRC010000161.1, forward strand.
GCATCACCAACGCCGCGGGCAATGTCGTCGGTCTGATGCCGCACCCCGAGCACGCCGTGGAGCCGCTCACCGGTCCCACCACCGAGGGCCTGGGCTTCTTCACGTCCGTCCTGAAGCAGCTGGTGAACGCCTGATGAGCCTCGACACCGTCAAGAACGCCGAGCAGACCCCGGACGCCGCCCAGCCGTGGGCCGAACTCGGCCTGAAGCAGGACGAGTACGCGCGCATCCGGGAGATTCTGGGCCGCCGTCCCACCGGCGCGGAACTCGCCATGTACTCGGTCATGTGGTCCGAGCACTGTTCGTACAAGAGCTCCAAGGTCCACCTGAAGCAGTTCGGCGAGAAGAAGCCCGAGACGGACGCGATGCTCGTCGGCATCGGCGAGAACGCCGGTGTGGTCGACGTCGGCCAGGGCTACGCGGTCACCTTCAAGGTCGAGTCGCACAACCACCCGTCGTACATCGAGCCCTACCAGGGCGCGGCCACCGGCATCGGCGGCATCGTCCGCGACATCCTGGCGATGGGCGCCCGCCCGGTCGCCGTGATGGACCCGCTGCGGTTCGGCGCGGCCGACCACCCGGACACCCGGCGCGTGCTGCCCGGGATCGTCGCGGGCATCGGCGGCTACGGCAACTGCCTGGGCCTGCCGAACATCGGCGGCGAGGTCGTCTTCGACTCCTGCTACCAGGGCAACCCGCTGGTCAACGCGCTGTGCGTGGGTGTCATGAAGCACGAGGACATCCACCTCGCGCAGGCCTCCGGCGCCGGCAACAAGGTCATCCTGTACGGAGCCCGCACCGGTGGCGACGGCATCGGCGGCGTCTCGGTGCTCGCCTCCGAGACCTTCGACGACACCAAGCCGGCCAAGCGCCCGGCCGTCCAGGTCGGCGACCCGTTCCAGGAGAAGCTCCTCATCGAGTGCACCCTGGAGATCTTCGGCGAGAAGCTCGTCAAGGGCATCCAGGACCTCGGCGGCGCCGGTCTCTCCTGCGCCACCTCCGAGCTGGCCTCGGCCGGCTCCGGCGGCATGCGGATCGACCTCGACACCGTGCACCTGCGCGACCACACGCTCTCGCCCGAGGAGATCCTCATGAGCGAGTCGCAGGAGCGCATGTGCGCCATCGTCGAGCCCGCGAAGGTCGCCCGCTTCCTGGAGATCTGCGAGAAGTGGGACGTCATCGCCAACGTGATCGGTGAGGTCACCGACGGCGAGCGGCTGGAGATCTTCTGGCACGGCGAGCTCGTGGTGGACGTGCCGCCGCGCACCGTCGCCCACGAGGGCCCGACCTACCAGCGCCCGTTCGCCCGCCCGTCCTGGCAGGACGCGCTGCAGGCCGACGCCCCGACCGGCGAGCGGCTGGCCCGCCCGGCCACCGGCGAGGGCCTCCGGGCCGATCTGCTGAAGGTCGCCTCGCACCCGAACCAGGCCTCCAAGTCCTGGATCACCGACCAGTACGACCGCTACGTGCTCGGCAACACCGTGCTCTCGGTCGGCGAGGACTCGGGCATGATCCGGATCGACGAGGAGACCGACCTCGGCGTCTCGGTCGCCACCGACGGCAACGGCCGCTACACCAAGCTGGACCCGTACACCGGTGCCCAGCTGGCCCTCGCCGAGGCGTACCGCAACGTCGCGGCCGGCGGTGCCAAGCCGCTCGCCGTCTCGGACTGCCTCAACTTCGGCTCCCCCGAGGACCCGGACGTGATGTGGCAGTTCGCCGAGGCCACCCGCGGCCTGGCCGACGCCTGCCTGACCCTCGGCACCCCGGTGACCGGCGGCAACGTCTCGCTGTACAACCAGACCGGCGAGGTCGCCATCCACCCGACCCCGGTGGTCGCGGTGCTCGGCGTCATCGACGACGTCACCCGGCGCACCCCGGTGGCCTTCGCCGAGGAGGGGCAGCTGCTCTACCTGCTCGGCGACACCGAGGACGAGCTGGGCGGCTCGGCCTGGTCGCAGGCGGTCCACGACCACCTGGGCGGCCTGCCGCCCAGGGTCGACCTGGAGCGCGAGCGGCTGCTCGGCGAGATCCTGATCTCCGGCTCGCGCGACGGCATGATCGACGCCGCGCACGACCTCTCCGACGGCGGCCTGGGCCAGGCCCTGGTGGAGAGCTGCCTCAAGGGCGGCCACGGCGCCCGGATCGTCGTGCCCGAGGGTCTGGACCCGTTCGTGTTCCTGTTCTCGGAGTCGGCCGGCCGCGCCGTCGTGGCGGTGCCGCGCAGCGAGGAGCTCCGGTTCAACGACATGTGCACCGCGCGCGGCCTGCCGGCCACCCGGATCGGTGTGGTCGACGGCGACTCCCTGGACGTCCAGGGCCAGTTCACCGTCTCCCTGGCGGAGCTGAAGGACGCCCACACCGGCGTCATCGAGGCCCTGCTGGGCTGACCCGCCCCGCACCGCCCCGGGGGCGGACGGTTCGAGGAGAACCGTCCGCCCCCGGGCGTATGTTGGGGCCCATGCCTCCCAAGTCCCGTACCTACCAGCCCGCCAGGGTGCGCGCCGCACTGGCGGCGCAGAACGAGGCCCTGCGCGCGGCCGTCCACCGGCTGACCGCCGAGGACCTGGAACGGCCGACCCGGCTCGGCACCTGGCGGGTGCGCGAGCTGGTGGCCCACCTGAGCCTGGTGCTGGACCGGCTGCCGGCCCAGCTGACGGGCCCGGAACCGGCCGGCGCGCCGCTCTCGCTGAGCCGCTTCACCGAGCTGACCGCCGCGGTCGCCGAGACCGTCGACGCCGAGGTCGCCGCGCACGTGGCGGCCGGGTTCACCGGCCCGCCCGGGGAGGTGGCCGCCCGCTTCGACCGCTCGGTGGACGCCGCGCGGGCCGCGGTGGACGGCACGGCGGACGACGGGCCCGGCCGGCCGGTGGCCATGCGGTTCGGCCCGATGGCGCTCTCCGACTTCCTGGTGACCCGGCTGGTCGAGACGGTCGTGCACGCCGACGACCTGGCCGGCGCGCTCGGCCCGGCGGAGTTCCCGCACGACCGGCAGGCGGTGGCCGCCGTCACCCGACTGCTGGCCGACGCCTTCGCCGATCGGGTGCCCGGCGGTGCGGTCGAGCTCCGGGTGCCGCCGTACGCGGTGGTGCAGGCGGTCGAGGGGCCGCGGCACACCCGGGGCACCCCGCCGAACGTGGTCGAGACCGACCCGCTGACCTGGATCCGGCTGGCCACCGGGCGGGTCGCCTGGCCGGCCGTCGCCGGCACCGCCGCGCTGTCCGCCAGCGGCGAGCGCAGCGACCTGCGGGGATACCTGCCGCTGCTGGGCTGACCGGTCGGGGGCCGCGGTGGTGCCCCGGCGCCGGCCGCCGGTCCGGGGCCGCTTCGGGGGGCCTCGGGGGCGGGCGGTTCAGGGGACCGGGGGGCCGCTCAGGTAGGTGCCCTCGGCGCTGTACGGCCAGGCGTTGGACGTGCAGCCCTTGAGCCCGTAGATCTGCTGCATCATGGCGGGCGCCGGCTTTCCGGGGCCGGGGCAGGTCTCGTGGCCGTGACCGATCCGGTGGCCGACCTCGTGGTTGATCACCAGGGCCCGGTACTCGTCGATCGGGCCGTCGAACTGCGGCGAACCGGTGGTCCAGCGCTTGACGTTGACCAGGACCTGGCTGCCGACGTTGCAGTTCACCTCGCCGCGGGTGTCGAGCCCGGCGGCGCCGCAGATCCGGTCCACGGTGCCGGGCGAGGCTATCTTCACGGTGAAGTCGTAGCTGCCGGAGGCGACCAGCTGGAAGCCGTTCTTCCGGTCGTTGGTCCAGCCGCGCCGGTCGGCGAGGATGCTCTGGACCTGCGCCGCGGAGGCCGCCGGGTCGATCCCGATGCCGTCCTCGACCTCGACCCGGTAGCGGCGGATCGTGCCCCGGCCGACGGGCGCCGCGGAGCCCTGGGCGATGGTGAAGGCGCCGCTGCCCCGGACCGCGGTCTCCGGCCCGCCGGGAGCCGTGGAGGCGGGCGGCGACGGAGGCGGTTCCGGGGTGGTGGCCGCGGGGGAGGGGGCGCTGGTGGCCGGGGGCGGGGCCACGGGTGCGGCGGCCGGCGGCGGGGTGGTGGCGCCGGTTCCGGACGGGGCGGCCTGCGCCCGGGCGGTCCGTCCGGCGCCGGGCAGCGCGTCCGGGTGCTTCAGGACGAACAGCGTGCCGCCGAGGATCGCCACGGCGGCGACCAGAGCGGCGACCATGCCGGGCCCGAGCCGGCGGCGCGGCGGGCGCCGGCGGCGGGAGGAGGCCCGGGAGGCCGTCCCGGACTTCGGCCCGGAGCGGGCCCGGGAGCCCGGTACGGCCGGCGCGCGGCGCGTCGGACCGGTTCCGGGACGCGCCCCGGTACGGGGTCGGCGGGCGGGAGTGGCTGCGGGCACGCTGGGGCTCTCTGGTCGACCGGTGGGGCCGCGAAACCTCGAACCGACGTGCACGCCCCCCCTCGCGCGCCCACCCTGACACGGCGGGCGGCCGCGTGTCCACGGAACCGATGGGCACAGAACGGTCGAAAACCGCCCCCACTGCCCTTACGGGCACCGGGGGCGGTGTCGGCGGACGGCCCGGTTCGCGGGCCGGTGGTCAGCCCAGGGTGGCGGCGGCGGTCGGCGAGCTGTCCCGGAGGAACTGGAGGCAGCGCTCCGCCTCCTCCTTCTCCTCGATCGCGCCGGCCGCCCGGCCGAGCGCGTGCAGCGCCCGCAGGAAGCCGCGGTTGGGCTCGTGCTCCCACGGCACCGGGCCGTGGCCCTTCCAGCCGTTGCGCCGCAGCGCGTCCAGCCCGCGGTGGTAGCCGGTGCGGGCGTAGGCGTAGGACTCGACGACCCGGCCGGCCGCGAAGGCGTCGTCGGCGAGCTGGGCCCAGGCCAGCGAGGAGGTCGGGAACTTCGCCGCGACCTCGGCGGGGGAGGCACCGCCGGCCAGCAGCTCCAGCGGACCGGGCTCGGCGGGCAGGTGCGTCGGGGCGGGACCCCCGAGGAGGTTCTCGTGAATGCTCATGCCCCCCAGTGAACCACCGGGGGGCACGTGCGCAGGACCGCCGCGGGCACCGGGCTCCCGGGGCCGGGAGCCCCGGGACGCGGGTACTCCGGGCGGGACCGGGGCCGGTGCCCGCGGGCGCGGGTCCTACTTCAGGCGGTTGCCGGCCGAGCGCAGCTGCTGGGCGGCCTCCAGCACGCGGGCGGCCATGCCGGCCTCGGCCAGCTTGCCCCAGGTGCGCGGGTCGTAGGTGTTCTTCTTGCCGACCTCGCCGTCGACCTTCAGCACGCCGTCGTAGTTGGCGAACATGTGGCCGGCGACCGGGCGGGTGAAGGCGTACTGGGTGTCGGTGTCCAGGTTCATCTTCACGACGCCGTTCTCCAGCGCGGTGGCGATCTCCTCGGTGGACGAGCCGGAGCCGCCGTGGAAGACGAAGTCGAACGGGTCGGTCTTGCCGTACTGCTTGCCGATCGCGTCCTGCAGCTCGCGCAGCAGCTCCGGCTTCAGCACGACGTTGCCCGGCTTGTACACGCCGTGCACGTTGCCGAAGGAGGCGGCCAGCAGGTAGCGGCCCTTCTCGCCCAGGCCCAGCGCCTCGGCGGTGCGGACGGCGTCGTTGACCGTGGTGTACAGCTCGTCGTTGATCTCGTGGGTGACGCCGTCCTCCTCGCCACCGGTCGGGGTGATCTCGACCTCAAGGATGATCCTGGCGGCGGCGGCCTGGGCCAGCAGCTCCTCGGCGATGGCCAGGTTGTCGCCCAGGGTCTCGGCGGAGCCGTCCCACATGTGCGACTGGAAGAGCGGGTTCCGGCCGTTGGCCACGCGCTCGGCGGAGACCGCCAGCAGCGGGCGGACGTAGCCGTCCAGCTTGTCCTTCGGGCAGTGGTCGGTGTGCAGCGCGACGGTGATGTCGTACTTGGCGGCGACGATGTGCGCGAACTCGGCGAGGGCGACGGCGCCGGTCACCATGTCCTTGTTGTGCTGGCCGCCCAGGAACTCCGCGCCGCCGGTCGAAATCTGGATGATGCCGTCACTCTCGGCCTCGGCGAAGCCGCGCAGCGCGGCGTGCAGGGTCTGCGACGAGGTCACGTTGATCGCCGGGTAGGCGAACTTGCCCGCCTTGGCCCGGTCCAGCATCTCGTTGTAGACCTCGGGAGTTGCGATGGGCATGCGAATCCGCTCCTGTCGGGTTTGCGGCGTACGGACGGTGCTGTCCGACGCTGTGTACGCCTTTGTGACGACTCCGGGGTACCGGGGCCGGTGCGCGGCTCTGCGGTGCGGCGGTCCGGTACCAAGGTTCGAGGCAGCGGCCGCGGTATCGGCGATGAGGGTGTTCGCCACCACGGGCCGGACGCCGGTGCCATCTTCCCAGAATGCCCGCCGGCTCCACCATGCGGCCCGCCAGTCGGGACGGCGGCCCCCGGGGAGCGGTCCCCGGCGTCCCGCGGGCGTCCGGCGGGTGTGCGGCGCCCGTCCGGCCGGCGTTCCGGAGGCGCCGCCGGGGCGGCCCGCCGGGGCGGAGGGAGGGTGCGACGAAAGGATGAGCACCCGCTCGCCCCCCGGGGCGAAGCCGTTGTCAAGGCGGGCCCGCTATCCTGCGCCCGTGGACTACAACCAGCTGGCCGTCAATCTGCTCGACGCCAAATCACTGATCTCGTCCCTCGGTGCCATCGGGCTGATCGCGATCATCTTCGCGGAGACCGGCCTCCTGGTCGGGTTCTTCTTCCCGGGTGACTCGCTGCTCATCATCGCGGGCGTGGCCTCCTCCAGCGCCGCCTCCTCGGTGCTCGGGGACGGCGCGCGGCTGCCGATCGCGACCCTGCTGATCGGGGCCCCGATCGCGGCGATCGCCGGTGCCCAGCTCGGGCACCAGATCGGCGTCAAGGTCGGACCGAAGATGTTCGACAAGCCCGAGTCCAAGATCTTCAGGCGCGAGTACGTGCTGAAGGCCGAGGAGTACTTCAACCGCTTCGGCCCCGGCAAGGCCGTGGTGCTCGCCCGCTTCATGCCGATCGTGCGGACCTTCCTGAACCCGGTCGCGGGCACCCTGGAGATGCCGGCCAGGACGTTCTTCCTCTGGAACGTGGTCGGCGGCGTGCTGTGGACCGAGTCGATGCTGCTGATCGGCTACTTCTTCGGTGACGCGCTCGCCCCGGTGATCGACAAGTACCTGATCCCGGCGGTGCTGCTGATCGTGCTGCTCTCGATCTCGCCGATGATCTTCGAGGTGCTGCGGGAGCGCCGGAAGAAGAAGGCCGGCGCCGTGCAGGGCGGGACCGACGAGGCCGTCCAGGCCGGCAGCGGCCGGCACCGCCGCGACTGAGCCCCGGAGAGGGATCCCCGACGACGGACAACGGCCGGGGCCGGTGCTGTTTCACGTGAAACAGCAC
>NZ_JBHJRC010000162.1:0-18440 GCF_042261735.1 Kitasatospora sp. NPDC056327
ACCCCCCCCCCCCCGCCAACCTTTTCTGGTCGTGGTCGGGGGGGCTCTTTTTGTTTAAAACCCCCCCCCCCCCCCCCCGCCCGGGGGGCCGGCCCCGGGGCACGGGTCCGGGGATCACATCGCGTACTCGGAGACCTTCCGGGTCCCCGCGCCGGTGTCCTCGGCCGAGTCGTAGCCGACGAAGTACGCCGGCCGGGCCTGGGCCGCCGAGTAGATCCGTCCGACGTACTCGCCGAGCAGGCCGATGCAGATGAGCTGGACGGCGCCCAGGAAGAGCATGCCGACGAAGAGCGAGGACCAGCCGGGCACGGTCTCGCCGAGCACGTACTCGACCGCCGTGTAGATGCCGAGCGCGACGCAGAGCACGAAGCTCAGCATGCCGAGCCAGGTGGCGAGCCGCAGCGGGCTGGCGGAGAAGTTGGTGATGCTGTCGATGGCGAGGCGGATCATCTTGGACAGCGGGTAGTGGGTCGAACCGGCGACCCGCTCCTCGCGGACGTAGACGACCTCGCCGCTCGGGAAGCCCAGCCACGGCACGAGCAGCCGGTAGACCGGCTGGTGCTCGGGCATCGCCTTGAGGGCGTCGACCGCGGCGCGGCTCAGCAGGCGGAAGTCGCCGGCCTGGTTCGGCATCTTCTTGCCGACCAGCTTGCGCATCAGCCAGTAGTAGGCGCCGGCGGTGCGGCGCTTGAAGACGGTGTCGGTGCCGCGGTCGCCGCGCACGCCGTAGACGATGTCGAGGTTCTTCTCCTGCGCCAGCGAGAGCATCTCGGGGATCTTCTCCGGCGGGTCCTGCAGGTCGGCGTCGATGGACACCACGTAGTCGCCGAAGGCGCGGTGGATGCCCGCGGTCAGCGCGGCCTGGTGCCCCGAGTTGCGCGCGAAGCGGACGATCCGGAACTCCGGCCAGTCCTGGTGGACCTTCTGCATGATCGCCGGGGTGGCGTCGGTGCTGCCGTCGTCGATGCCGACGACCTCGTAGGCGATCCCCAGGCCGTCCAGGATCGGGCGCAGCCGCTGGACGGTCAACGGCAGGGCCTCCTGCTCGTTGTAGATCGGCATGACGACCGACAACAGCGGCGCCGGCCCCCCGGCCGGCCCTGCGTCGTGAGCTGCTGCGTTGAACATCAGGTGTCGCCCGTCCTTGGGTCTTCGGAAGTGATCGACCGGCCCGGGCCCGCGGCGTCGTCCGCAGGGCCCCGCCGACCGGGACAGTGAATGAGAGGGGATGTGCGCGGCCGGTGTCGGCCGGGTGATCGCGGCCAGGCTAGCAGCAGGTTTTTACCTCTGCATGAATGCTTCTTGAGCTCCACATTCATCCGATGGCCCCCTGCCCCTCAGGGCTTCAGCACGGGCGGTTCGTCCGAGGTCCTGCGGAGGGTCGCCATCGAACGGTCCAGTGCCCTCTTCAGCACCGTGGACAGCGGGCGCTCGACCCCCCGGTGGATCAGCCAGGCCGTCAGGAGCATCGCGGCCAGCGTGGTCACGAGGGCCGCCGTGACGCCGAAGTCCTTGGTGAGCAGGAAGTGGATCAGCGTCCAGCCGATCTCCTGGTGGATCAGGTAGAGCGGGTAGGTGAGCGCCCCGGCGACCGTCAGCCACTTCCACTGCACCCAGTCGAAGAGGCCGAGCGCCGCGCCCAGCACGAGGAGGAAGGCGGCGGTCACCGCGCCGGCCATGACGTACCAGGACAGCGGGTGGCCGAGGACGTTGACGTAGATCTCCTGTATGGCGCCGATCCGGGTCAGCGCGAGGATCCAGGAGAAGCCGACGATCCCCCACAGCAGCAGGTTCTGCCCGAACCGGTACATCAGGAACATGCCGACGCCGGCGATGAAGAACGGCGACTCGTTGGGCATGGCGAGCGTGGTCAGCAGCGGGATCCCCGCCTGCGGGGCGAGGACCGCGAGGATGGTCCAGATCCCGCAGAACGCGACCACCTTGCGGTAGGTGAGGCCGGTCGCCACCACGAGGGCGAACAGCAGGTAGAACCGCATCTCCACCCAGAGCGTCCAGTAGACGCCGTCGACGTGCCGCATCCCCAGCGGCGTCTGCAGCATCGTCAGGTTGCCCAGGACCGTCGGGACGTCGAGCCCGTCCCCGGCGCCGCTGCGGGTGAACTGCTTGAAGTTGAGCACCACCAGGGTGGTCAGCGCGATGCCCGCCCAGTAGCCCGGGTAGAGCCGGACCACCCGGGAGACGAAGAACTCGCCCGGGCGCTTGCCCCAGCAGCTCATGCAGATCACGAAGCCGCTGATGACGAAGAAGAGCTCGACGCCCAGCCAGCCGTAGGCCGCCACCCGGTTCAGCAGGGGCAGCGCCTCCTTGGGGGTCACCCCCTGCCACACACCGGCGATGCCGACGTAGGCCGTCCAGTGGAAGGAGAGCACGCTGAGCGCCGCGAACAGGCGCATCCCGTCGAGAGCGTAGAGCCGCGGGCGCTTGGCCCGGCCGGCCTCGGGTGCCCCGTCGGCGTGCGCTGCGGAGCGACGCCGGAGCAACGAGGGCTTCGTCAGGAGGGGGGCAGATGCCATTCCGGAGCGCTTTCGGCGAGTGGGGCGGAGAACCCCGGTCAGCATCGCGCTCGGGCGACGGCTGCGGGTGGCTCAGTGTAGCCGGAGCGGACGAACCACAGGGACGGGGCCCCCGCCGAAGCCGGCCGACACGCCGAAGGGCCCCGCGCACCCTGGGGTGTGCGGGGCCCTTCGGCTCGCCTGTGCGGTACAGGCAGGTCAGATCGTCAATTACTTGAGGATCTTGGTGACCTGGCCGGCGCCGACGGTGCGGCCACCCTCACGGATGGCGAACTTCAGGCCCTCCTCCATGGCGATCGGCTGGATCAGCGCGACCGTCATGGCGGTGTTGTCGCCCGGCATGACCATCTCGGTGCCCTCGGGGAGGGTCACGACGCCGGTCACGTCCGTGGTACGGAAGTAGAACTGCGGGCGGTAGTTGTTGAAGAACGGGGTGTGGCGGCCACCCTCGTCCTTCGACAGGATGTAGGCCTGGGCCTCGAAGTCGGTGTGCGGGGTGACCGAACCCGGCTTGATGATGACCTGGCCGCGCTCGACGTCCTCGCGCTTGATGCCACGGAGCAGCAGACCGACGTTCTCACCGGCCTGGCCCTCGTCGAGCAGCTTGCGGAACATCTCGATGCCGGTGACCGTGGTGGTGGTCTTCTCGGTCTTGATGCCGATGATGTCGACGGTCTCGTTGACCTTGAGGATGCCACGCTCGATACGACCGGTGACGACGGTGCCACGACCGGTGATCGTGAAGACGTCCTCGATCGGCATCAGGAACGGCTGGTCCACGGCGCGGGCCGGGGTGGGGATGTTCTCGTCGACCGCGTGCATCAGGCCGAGGAGCTTCTCGCCCCACTCCTTGTCGCCCTCCAGCGCCTTCAGCGCGGAGACGCGGACGACCGGCAGGTCGTCGCCCGGGAACTCGTACTCGGAGAGCAGCTCGCGGACCTCAAGCTCGACGAGCTCCAGGATCTCCTCGTCGTCCACCATGTCGGCCTTGTTCAGGGCGACGACGATGTAGGGGACGCCGACCTGGCGGGCCAGGAGGACGTGCTCCTTGGTCTGCGGCATCGGGCCGTCGGTGGCGGCGACCACCAGGATGGCGCCGTCCATCTGCGCGGCACCGGTGATCATGTTCTTGATGTAGTCCGCGTGACCCGGGCAGTCGACGTGGGCGTAGTGGCGCGCCTCGGTCTGGTACTCGACGTGCGCGATGGAGATGGTGATACCGCGCTGCCGCTCCTCCGGCGCCTTGTCGATCTGGTCGAACGGCGTGAAGGGGTTGATCTCCGGGTACGCGTCGTGCAGCACCTTGGTGATCGCCGCGGTCAGCGTGGTCTTACCGTGGTCGATGTGACCGATGGTGCCGATGTTGACGTGGGGCTTCGTCCGCTCGAACTTCGCCTTCGCCACTGAGTCCTCCTGAGGACAGTTCTGTACGCCGTGGTGACGCCAGTTGGTCTTTGATCGGTTGTGGTGCGGGTTGTCCGGAGGACATCCCGTGCCGTCCCGCTGGTGGGGGGCCGGAGGCCCCGGGAGGATCCGACCGGATCCTCCCGGGTTGCCTCCTAATAGCCTAAGGGGTGGTTATCGTCCCGAAAGTCGGGACGTCACTCGCCCTTGGCCTTCGCGATGATGTCGTCCGCGACGTTCCGGGGAACCTCGGCGTACGAGTCGAACTGCATCGAGTAGCTGGCGCGACCGGAGGTCTTGCTGCGCAGGTCACCGACGTAGCCGAACATCTCGGAGAGGGGCACCAGCGCCGTGACGACGCGGGCACCGTGACGCTCGTCCATGGACCGGATCTGGCCACGGCGAGAGTTGATGTCGCCGATCACGTCGCCCATGTAGTCCTCGGGCGTGGTGACCTCGACGGCCATCATCGGCTCCAGGAGGACCGGCTTGGCCTTCCTGGCGCCTTCCTTGAAGGCCATCGAACCGGCGATCTTGAACGCGAGCTCGGAGGAGTCGACGTCGTGCGCGGCACCGTCGAGCAGCTTCACGCGGACGCCCTGGAGCGGGTAGCCGGCGAGGATACCGAACTCCATGGCCTCCTGGCAGCCGGCGTCGACCGACGGGATGTACTCCCGCGGCACGCGGCCACCGGTGACCAGGTTGACGAACTCGTAGCCCTCGGCCTGCTCCAGCGGCTCGATCGCGATCTGCACCTTGGCGAACTGACCGGAACCACCGGTCTGCTTCTTGTGGGTGTAGTCGATGCGCTCGACGGCCTGACGGATCGTCTCGCGGTACGCGACCTGCGGCTTGCCGACGTTGGCCTCGACCTTGAACTCACGGCGCATACGGTCGACGAGCACCTCAAGGTGCAGCTCGCCCATACCCGCGATGATGGTCTGGCCGGTCTCCTCGTCCGTGTTGACCTGGAAGGAGGGGTCCTCCTCCGCGAGACGCTGGATGGCGACACCCAGCTTCTCCTGGTCGCCCTTGGACTTGGGCTCGATCGCGACGCGGATGACCGGGGCCGGGAAGTCCATGGACTCCAGGATGACCGGGTTCTTCTCGTCGGACAGCGTCTCACCGGTGGTGGTCTGCTTCAGGCCCATGACGGCGATGATGTCGCCGGCGCCCACCGAGTCGATCTCCTCACGCTTGTTCGCGTGCATGCGGTAGATCTTGCCGATGCGCTCCTTCTTGCCCTTCACGGCGTTCAGCACCGAGGTGCCGGACTCCAGGCGGCCCGAGTAGACCCGGACGAAGGTGAGCTTGCCGAGGTGCGGGTCCGACATGATCTTGAACGCGAGCGCGGCGAGCGGCTCGTCGTCCGAGGCCTTGCGGGAGATCTTGACGGTGTCGTCGCCCGGCTTGGTGCCCTCGATGGACTCGATGTCCAGCGGGGACGGCAGGTACTTGACGACGGCGTCGAGCAGGGGCTGGACGCCCTTGTTCTTGAACGCGGTGCCGCAGAAGATCGGGGTGAAGTCCGAGTTCAGCGTGCCCTTGCGGATCGCGTCCTGCAGCAGCTCGACCGGGATGTCGTCGCCCTCAAGGGCGAGCTCCATGATCTCGTCGCTGACGTTCGACACGGTGTCGATCAGGGCCTCGCGGTACTCGTCCGCCTGCTCCTGCAGCTCGGCCGGGATGTCGACGATGTCGTACATCTCGCCCTTGGCGGCCTCGGCCGACCAGACCAGCGCCTTCATGCGGACCAGGTCGACAACACCCTGGAAGTCCGACTCGGCACCGATCGGCAGCTGCATGACCAGCGGGGTCGCGCCGAGGCGGTCCACGATGGTCTGGACGCAGAAGAAGAAGTTGGCGCCCGTGCGGTCCAGCTTGTTGATGAAGCAGATGCGCGGAACGCCGTAGCGGTCGGCCTGCCGCCACACGGTCTCGGACTGGGGCTCGACACCGGCGACACCGTCGAACACGGTCACGGCACCGTCGAGGACGCGCAGCGAACGCTCCACCTCTACGGTGAAGTCGACGTGACCCGGGGTGTCGATGATGTTGATGGTGTGGTCGGCATCGTCGACGGTCCAGTGACAGGTCGTCGCGGCCGACGTGATCGTGATGCCGCGCTCCTGCTCCTGCTCCATCCAGTCCATGGTGGCAGCGCCATCGTGGACCTCACCGATCTTGTACGAGACGCCGGTGTAGAACAGGATCCGCTCGGTGGTGGTGGTCTTGCCCGCGTCGATGTGCGCCATGATCCCGATGTTGCGGACCCTGGCGAGGTCAAGGGAGGTTGCAGCCATGGTGGCTCGTTCTCTCTCTGTCTAGTGACGGGGTACGGACTACCAGCGGTAGTGCGCGAAGGCCTTGTTGGACTCGGCCATCTTGTGGGTGTCCTCGCGACGCTTCACGGAAGCGCCCAGGCCGTTGCTGGCGTCGAGGATCTCGTTCATCAGGCGCTCGGTCATGGTCTTCTCACGACGGGCGCGCGAGTAACCGACCATCCAGCGCAGCGCCAGGGTGCTGGCGCGGCCCGGACGGACCTCGACCGGAACCTGGTAGGTCGCGCCACCGACACGGCGGGACTTGACCTCAAGGGCCGGCTTGACGTTCTCCAGCGCACGCTTCAGCGTGACGACCGGGTCGGCGCCGCTCTTCTCACGGACGCCCTCAAGGGCGCCGTAGACGATCCGCTCGGCGGTGGAGCGCTTGCCGTGCAGCAGGATCTTGTTGACCAGCTGGGTGACGACCGGGGAGCCGTAGACCGGGTCGATGATGACCGGGCGCTTCGGGGCGGGGCCCTTACGAGGCATTCTTACTTCTCCTTCTTGGCGCCGTAGCGGCTGCGGGCCTGCTTGCGGTTCTTGACACCCTGGGTGTCGAGCGAACCGCGGATGATCTTGTAGCGGACACCAGGAAGGTCCTTCACACGACCACCGCGAACCAGCACGATGGAGTGCTCCTGCAGGTTGTGGCCCTCGCCCGGGATGTAAGCGGTGACCTCGATCCCGCTGGTGAGGCGCACACGGGCGACCTTACGAAGGGCCGAGTTCGGCTTCTTCGGGGTGGTCGTGTACACACGCGTGCAGACCCCACGGCGCTGCGGGGAACCCTTCAGCGCGGGAGTCTTGTTCTTCTCGACCTTGTCCTGCCGGCCCTTTCGGACCAGCTGCTGGATCGTAGGCACCGTTTCTCCGTTTTCTGTGTGCCAAGGCTTGGTGGAACTAACCTGCGGTGATTCCCTCGCACACGGCCCCGTGGTCGACCCACGCGGTCGGGTGTGTTGGGTTTTTTCCGGCACGGAATCCCGTGGGCTGATGTACAGCGACGGCGCTCTACGCGCGGGGCGCTGGAAAGCGCTCCGGCTCGGCGCGGCGACCGGTGTGCATGCACGCACAAGGACCCGGGGACACCCCAGGCACAAGGTCAGAGCGTACCTAGCGCATCGGGCGCGGTCAAAACAAATGCAACGCCGCAGGTCGCGGCCGTCGGCCGGGTGTCGCCGGGGTGTCCCGTGCGCGGCCGCCCGGTGTCCGACCGCCCTACTGCCGCTCTACCACACCGTGGCGGGCGCCGCCACCGGGGAGGGGCCGGCGGGGTCCGGCCGCCCGCCGGACCGGGCGCTCAGCCCGCCACCACCGCGAGGAACAGCACCAGGGCCCAGAAGGCGATCGACAGCCAGCCGAAGACGATCCCGGTGACGGCCATGCCGTCGCCCTCCTCGTTGCGCTCCGCGGCCTGCCGCCGGCCGAGGTGGCCGGTGATCACGGCCGGCACCCCCAGCATCCCGCCGGTCGGCACGCAGAGCAGGCCCAGGACCAGCGAGGTCACCGCGAGCGCGTTGGTCCGGCGCGGCGGCTGCATCATGACCGGCGGCGGCAGGAAGGTCTGCGGCACCGGGACGACCATCTGCGGGGCGGCCATCTGGGGCGCCACCATCGGTCCGGAGGGCAGGTCGGCGACCAGCCGGGCCAGCTGGCCGTAGGTCTGCGCGGTGCTCGCCGCCTCGAACCGCTCGCCGTACTCGGCGGCGCTCAGCCGGCCCTCGGCGAAGGCCGCCTTCAGCACGTCCACCGTGCGCTCGCGGTCCGCGGTCGCCGCGCGCATCGCCGACTGCGGCATCGCGGCGTGCGGCATCGCGGTGGGGGGCACGGCGGCGTACGGCGCCGCGGCCGGGGGGCCCGCCGGAGCGGGCGGGGGGTACGCCTGCGGCTTGGCCGCTCCGTAGCCCTGTTCGCCCCACGGCTGAACGGCCATCCGCCACCTCCCGGTACCCCCGCGCGAGCACGGTCCTCGCCCGTTCCCTGAACTCTCATAGTGCAGGACGAACGGGAGTCCTGAGTAGTTGCCAATTCCCCGAATCCGTCGGCCCCGCAGGGCGATCGCACCACCGCCCGCACCGGCATCACCCGTTTGGCGCAGACACTCCCGGGGCATCGCCCCTGCAGACAGGCCGGGCCGGGCGGTGGCAGTCTGTCGTCGAACCGTGTGGATCATGGAACGATCACCGGCCCGACCGGTCGGACCCCCAGCAGGAGAGAGCCGCCATGCAGGCGTCAGCGCCGCCGCCGTCCCCCGTCCCCGCCGCCCCCGTGCCACCGGCCGTGTCCGTCCGGGGCCTGTGGAAGCACTTCGGCAGCCAGGCCGCCGTCGCCGGGCTCAGCCTGGAGCTGCCGGCCGGGGCGTTCATCGGACTGGTCGGTCCCAACGGCGCCGGCAAGACGACCACCCTGTCGATGGTCACCGGACTCCTCCGGCCGGACCAGGGCACCGTGCTCGTCCACGGTGCCGACGTCTGGGCCGACCCGGTCGCCGCCAAGGCCCGGATCGGCATCCTCCCCGAGGGCCTGCGCATGTTCGAGCGGCTCAGCGGGCGCGAACTGCTCCAGTACAACGGCCGGCTGCGCGGCCTGCCCGGCGCCGAGGTGGACCGCCGCGCCGAGGAGCTGCTGGCCGTCCTCGACCTCGCCGGCCACGCCGACAAGCTGGTCGCGGACTACTCCACCGGCATGCGCAAGAAGATCGGCCTCGCCGCCGCGCTGCTGCACAACCCCGACGTGCTGTTCCTCGACGAACCCTTCGAGGGCGTCGACCCGGTCTCCGCCCAGACCATCCGCGGCGTGCTCAAGCGCTACGCGGCGGCCGGCTCCACCGTGATCTTCTCCAGCCACGTCATGGAGCTCGTCGAGCAGCTCTGCGACTGGGTCGCCGTGATCAGCGCGGGCCGGGTCGTCGCCCAGGGGCCGCTGGACACCGTCCGCGGCGGGCACAGCCTCCACGAGGCGTTCCTGGAGCTCATCGGCGTCCGCGAGGACGACGGCCGGGCGCTCGACTGGCTCGGCGGGGGCGAGCGGTGAGCCCCTCCCCCGCGCCCCCCGCCGGGTCCGCGTCCGTGCCCGCACCCCCCGACGGCCGCACCGTCGTCCGCACCCTGGTCTCGCTCAAGCTCCGGCTGCTCCGCAACGGCCTGCGGCGCAGCCGCGGCCGCGCCGCCCTCTACGTGCTCGGCACCGTCGTCGGCGTGCTGTTCGCCGCCGGGGCCGCGTTCGGCCTGGCCATGCTGAAGCACGCCATCCACGCCGGCTCCGCCGGTGACGCGGGCGTCGTCCTCGTCGGCGCGGCGGCCCTCGGCTGGGCCGCGATACCGCTCTTCCTGTTCTCCAGCGACGAGAGCGCCGACCCCACCCGGCTCACCATGCTGCCCCTGCGGCCCGGGCCGCTGCTGCGCGGCTCGGTGCTGGCCGCCCTGCTCGGGCCGGGGCCGCTGGTCAGCCTGGTGCTGTTCACCGGTGCCGCGCTCTCCGGCGCGGCCGGCGCCGCCTCCGCGGTGGCCGCGGTCGTCGGCGTGCCGCTCGCCCTGCTCACCGTGGTCGTCCTCTCCCGGGCCGTCGCCGCGGGCAACGCCCGGCTGCTCGCCAGCCGGCGCGGCAAGGACTTCGCCATCTTCGGCGGCCTGCTCTTCGCCCTGCTGGTGCAGATCGCCAACGTCGGCTCGCAGAGCGTCTTCGGCAGGCCCGGCGCGGACGGCCTCGACCTCGAACCGCTCGCCCCGGTCGCCGCCGTGCTGCGCTGGATCCCGCCGGTCGGCGCCGTCGACGCGGCCCGCACCGCCGGCGAGGGCCACTGGCCGCTCGCGCTGCTGCAGCTCGCCGTGACCGCCGCGCTGCTGGCCCTGCTGCTGCGCTGGTGGCGGTCCAGCCTCCAGCAGCTGATGGTCACCGCGGACGCCTCGACGCTGGAGGTGGTGCGCGGCGTCCAGGGGTCGCCGCGCGGCGGACGCTTCCTGCCGGAGGGCCGGGTCGGCGCCGTGATGCAGCGCCACCTGCGCTACGCCTGGCGGGAGCCGCGGGCCAAGGCCGCCGTCTTCACCAGCATCGGCATGACGCTGGTGATCTGCGTGCTGTCGATCGTCCAGGGCTGGTCCACCGTCTACCTGGTGGCGATGACCGGCATGTTCCTCGGCCTGCAGATGCTCAACCTGTTCGGCATGGACGGCTCCGCCTTCTGGATGGTCGCCGCCACCCTGCTCACCCCGGCCGACGCCCGGGACGAGCTGCGCGGCCGCGCCTACGCCGTGCTGTCCTACGCCGTCCCGGTCACCCTGGTGCTCGCCCTGGTCCTGGCCGCCGCCACCGGTGACTGGTCCGGCCTGCCGGCCGCCGTCGGCGTCGCCTTCGCCCTGCTCGGCAGCGGCATCGCGATCGGCGCCGTGCTCAGCGTGCTCGCGCCGTACACGATGCCGGCGGACAACAACCCGATGCGCAACGCCGCCCCGGGACAGGGCGGCCTGGTGATGCTCAACAGCTTCGGCTCGATGTTCGGCAGCGTCCTGGTCGCCGCCCCGGTCGTCGGCTGGCTCGCCTGGGCCCTGGCCACCGACGCCCCGGCCTGGCCGCTGCTGTTCGCCGGGCCCCTCTACGGCGCCCTCGTCGCCACCCTCGGCCTGCGCCTCGCCGCCGGCCGCCTGCTGGAGCGGCTCCCCGAGATCCTGGCCAAGGCCGTCGAACGCTGACGGCCGGCGCAGGCGGGCGGCGCGGGCGGCCCGCCGGCCCCGCCCGGGTGTGCCCGGCGCGCGGCGGCCCCGCACCACGCGCCCGGGCGGCGCCCCCCTCCCGGCCTCCGGCCCGGGGCCGGAGGCGCCGGTCCGGCATCATGGACGGGAGGCACGGGACCGGAGGTAGGCGGCGTGGGCAGGCGTGGACAGGGCGGCGGAGGCGGTGACGCCGGAGCGCTGCTGGAGACGGCGGTGCGGGGCGTGGTGACGGCCTCCGAGGAGGGGCTGGACCTCGCGCTGGACACCGGGGCGTCGCTGCTGGCGGCCTCCGCCGGGCACTGGCCGGCCGTGAGCCGGGCGGTGCTCGGGTACGCGGACAGCGCGGTCGGCCGGTGCTGGTCGGCCGGGTGGCGGCCGGCGGACCTGGCCCGGGTGGTGCGCCGCGAGCTGAAGCCGGTGCACCTGGCGCTCGCCGTGGACCTGATCGCCGCCGAGGGCCGGCGCCACCCCGCCGCAGCCCCCGACCGGCGCTGGCAGGAGCAGCTGCGCGAGCTGGAGGCGGAGGTCTGGTGGACCTCCGACGAGGCCTATTTGCCCGCCTTCGCCCACCGGCACCGGCTCGACCGGTTCGCCCTCGCGACCGCGCTGCTGGAGCTGCTGCGCAGCTGGGGACGGCTGCCCCCGATCGCCCCGGTGGGACCGGCCCCCGGCGCGGCGGCGCCCCGGGAACGGGCGCGCGGCCCGGTCACGGGAGAGCCCCGGATGCTGTCGCGGATCCGCGCGCTGCTGGCGAAGGCGGAGTCCACCGACTTCCCCGAGGAGGCCGAGGCGCTGACCGCCAAGGCCCAGCAGCTGATGGCGCAGCACAGCATCGACGAGGCACTGCTGGCCGTCGACGGCGCGGACCCGCACGCCCCGGGCGCGGTGCGGATCGGGGTGGACAACCCCTACGAGGGCCCCAAGACGATGCTGCTGGACGCGGTCGCGGCGGCCAACCGGTGCCGGGTGGTGTGGGCGAAGGAGTTCGGCTTCTGCACCGTGATCGGCTTCGACGCCGACCTCGACGGCGTCGAGCTGCTGTACACCTCGCTGCTGGTGCAGGCGACGCACGCGATGCAGCAGGCCGGCGCCCGCCAGCACCTGGACGGCGCCTCGCGCACCAAGGCCTTCCGGCAGTCCTTCCTGGTGGCGTACGCGGCCCGGATCCGCGAGCGGCTGGCCGAGGCGACCGAGCGGGCGACCAGCGACGCCGCGGCCGGCCGGCACCTGCGCGAGGACGGCACGGCGGAGCAGCTGGTGCCGGACGAGCGGCTGCTGCCGGCCCTGGCGGCCCGCACCGAGGCGGTCGACCAGGAGGTGGACCGGCTGTTCCCCAAGCTGGTGTCCCAGCGTGTGCGGGTGAGCGACGGCGAGGGCTGGGCGGCGGGCCGCGCGGCGGCGGACCGGGCGTCCCTGCGGGGGCGGTCCGGCGAGATCCGCGGCTGACTTCCGGGCTACCGGTGGAACGGCGCGGGGTAGGACGACACGGGCGGGCGAGCGGAGAGGGGCGGGCAGTGGCGGGCACGGAGAAGGGGTACCGGGACCGGGTGCGCGGGGCGCTGCTCGGCGGGGCGGTCGGGGACGCGCTGGGCTGGCCGGTGGAGTTCCTGCAGCTCCACCAGATCCGCGAGCGCTTCGGCCCGGACGGCGTGACGGGCCTGCCGGGCGGCGGTCTGGTCGCCGAGGTGACCGACGACACCCAGATGACGCTGTTCACCGCGGAGGGCCTGATCCGGGGCTTCGCCCGGGGCTGGTCGGGGGGCGGCGGCTCGGTGCCGGAGGCCGTGCACGGCGCGTACCGGCGGTGGCTGCTCACCCAGCAGCAGGGCGCCCCGGACCACCGGCCGCTGCCCGCGCCGTACGACGGCTGGCTGCTGCGCGAACCGTTCCTGTACGCCCGCCGGGCGCCGGGCAACGCGTGCCTGACCGGGGTGCAGTACCACCCGGTGTTCGAGCCGCCGGTGGCGCTGGGGCAGCCGGGGCCGATCAACGCGCACTCCAAGGGCTGCGGCACGGTGATGCGCTCGGCGCCGTTCGGGCTGGGCCGGCTGGGGGCGGAGCAGGCGTTCGGGCTGGCCGCGCAGTGCGCGCAGCTGACCCACGGGCACCCGACCGGCTACCTGGCCGCGGGTGCGTTCGCGGCGCTGGTGGAGCGGCTGGCGGCCGGGGTGGAGCCGTGGGCCGCGGTCGGCGAGACCGTGGAGCAGACCCGGGAGTGGCCGGCCTCCAAGGAGACGGTCCAGGCGCTGGCGCGGGCGGTGCGGGTGGCGCAGGAGGCGGAGCCTTCGGCGGACGCGGTGGAGCGGGTGGGGCTGGGCTGGATCGCCGAGGAGTGCCTGGCGATCGCGGTGTACTGCCTGCTCGCGGCGGCCGAGGGGCCGGAGCCGGTCCGGTCCGCGCTGCTGCTGTCGGTGAACCACTCCGGGGACAGCGACTCCACCGGCGCGGTCTGCGGCAACCTGGTCGGCGCGGCGTACGGCGCCTCGGCGCTCCCGGCGGACTGGGCGGAGGCCGTGGAGGGCCGGGAGACGCTGCTGCGGACGGCGGACGACCTGCTGGTGCTCTTCGGCAGCCGCGAGCCGGGCCACCCGGCCCTCGGGGACCGCTACCCGGCCCGCTAGCACCGGCCCGGTGGGCCGCCGGTCAGTGCGCCGCCGGGTCGGTGACCTGGCCGAGGAAGAGCGGCCGCCCCGTGGCGGTGTCCCGGACCAGGAACAGGAACGGCCGGTCGATCTCCAGCCGGACGGACCCGGCCGGCACCGGCGCCGCCATCACCGCCACCCCGACGCCGCTGCCGGCCGCCGCGACGGTCCCCTGCTCGTCCACCTGGACGGTCGCCTTCTGCACCACCGTGCCGATGGCGAGCGCCCCCTCGGCTCCCGGCCCGGGGATGCCGGAGAGGTCGGCGTCCGGACCGAAGGCCGCCCGGACGCCCAGGGCGCGCAGCGCGGGCGTGAGCTCGTTGGCGGTGTCGAAGCGGAACTTCGGCAGGGTGAGGTCGACCTCCCGCGGGGCGAGCGCGCCGAGGATCCGGTCCAGCTGCGTCCGGTCCAGGCCCTTGCGGAACGCCTCGAACCCGCCCTGCGCGGGCACCACCAGATCCATCGCCAGGGTCCCTCCCGCGTAGGGTAGTTCGACGGCCTGCCAGGGTTCGCCGAGGATTCCGCCGGAGCCCTCGGCGTAGCGCAGGGCGGCCGTCCGGGCCATGGTGGGCACGGCCGCGCCGGAGCCGTCGAGGCGGTTGAACGGCCGGTCGGCGGTCGACCCGGGGGCGAACGGCTCGGCCCAGTCGGCCTTGAGGTGGAGCGCGTCGGTGAGCGCGAGCCGGGTGTCCCCGTTGATCTGCCCCGGCCCGAAGAGGTCCTTGATCCGGCCGTCGGTGGCCTTCTCCACGACGCCGTTGACGGCCTTCCGGGCACCCTCCGGGTCCTCGCGGAAGTCGGCGGTGCGCACCCCGGTGCCGAACGCGGCGGCCAGCACACCCAGGTAGTGCGGGTCGAGCGGGTAGCCGCGCTGGGCCCAGAGGTCGTCGGACTGCCGCAGGACCGGGCCGTCCTTCGCCGCGGCGGCGCCGGTCCGGTTCAGGGCGCCGGTGGCGAGCGCGTGCTGCTCGGGGGTGAGCCCGGTGTGCAGGGCCGCGGCGAGCTCGTCGGCGGTGGCACCGCGGGCACCGGGCAGGACCATGGCGAGGGCGGTCGCCAGACCGGACGGGGAGAGCACCAGGTTGCGCCCGGCCGCGGCGGGATCGGCGGTGAGGGCGTGCAGCAGGTCGAGGCCGAAGGCGCCGGTCGCCGCGGCGGTGGCGGCGACCTGGGCCGGATCGGCGGACGGCAGCGCCGCGGGCTCGGCCCGCACCACGGCCGCTCCGCCTCCGGTGGAGCCGCAGGCGGTGAGCAGGGCCGCGCAGCAGAGCAGGAGCACCGCCGGACGACGGATGCGGACGGACATCGCGGACATGACTGGCCCCGCCCCTCGGGTCGCGGTGCGGGCCGGTGCCCGCGCCTCGGTGCCGGTTCGACGCGGCGGCCCGCCGGCCGGTTCCCGCCCTCAGTCCCAGAGCGCGCCGAACTCCAGCAACTCGTCCCGGTGTTCGATCCGTTCGACCCAGTCGGCCGGCCAGGCCGCGGCGCCCAGGTGCGCCCCGGCGAAGGCACCGGTCAGACAGGCGATCGAGTCGGAGTCCCCGGAGGAGTAGGCGGCCCGGCGGACGGCGGCCACCGGGTCGTCGGGCAGCAGCAGGAAGCAGAGCAGCCCGGTGGCGAGCGCCTCCTCGGCGATCCAGCCCTCACCGGTGGCCAGGCAGGGGTCCGCCTCGACGTCCGGCGCCGCGAGCGCGGCGTCCAGCCGGTCGAGCACCGCCAGGCACTCGTCCCAGCCCCGGGCGGCGAACGCCTCCGCCGACGGGTCCTGGGCCCGGTCGGCCAGGTCGCCGAGCCAGAACGCGTCGTAGTGGCCGCGGTGGGCGACCGCGTACGCCCGCAGCTCGGCGGGCAGCCCGGCCGGCGGCAGGCCCCCGGCGAGCCGACGCACCGCGTACGCCGTGAGGTCGGCGGCCGCGAGGGCGGTCGGGTGGCCGTGGGTGAGGGCGGACTGGAGCTGGGCGGCCCCGGAGAGCTGGGCGGCCGTCAGCTCCCGGACCAGGCCGAGCGGGGCGACCCGCATGTTGGCGCCGCAGCCCTTGGAGCCGATGTCGGTAGCGGTCTGCCAGCGCCGCTCCGGCGTGCTGAGCCGCCGGCAGGACCGCAGGCAGGTCATCCCGGGGGCGCGGTTGTTCCCCGGCGAGCGCCACCAGTCGACGAACTCCTCCCGCACCGGCCGTTCCAGCCGCAGCGGAGTGAGCGGCCCGCGGGCGAGCGCGGTGCGCAGGCCGCGGGCCAGGGCGAGCATCATCTGGGTGTCGTCGGTGACCAACGCCCGGGACGGCAGGGGCAGTTGACGCCAGTCCGGCCACTGCCACGCGATCAGCCCGACCTCCGAGAACTCGGTGTCCCGGCCCAGCGCGTCACCGATCGCCAGCCCCAGCAGTGCCCCCGTCGCCCTGTCGCCCACGGCCCGCTCCCTCCGCTACACCTCGACCAGCAGTTCCTCCAGCCCCCGGATCACGTAGCCCGGGCGCCACTCGGGCTCGCGGACCAGCCGCAGGCCCGGGGCGCGCCGGAGCAGGGTGCCGTAGGACTCGACGAGCTCCAGTCTGGCGAGCGGGGCGCCGAGGCAGAAGTGAATTCCGGCGCCGAAGGTGATGTGCGGGTTGTCGGCGCGCCCCAGGTCGAGGCGGTCGGGGTCCGCGAAGCGCGCGGGGTCGCGGTTGGCGGAGCCGAACAGCAGGGCGACCTCGGAGCCGCGCGGGACGGTGACGCCGCCGATCTCGATGTCCTCCAGCACCCAGCGCTCGAACAGCTGCAGCGGGGTGTCCCAGCGCATCAGCTCCTCGACGGCGGTGGGCAGCAGGGCGTCGGCGCCGGCCCGCAGCCTCGCCAGCTCCCCGGGGTTGCGGAACAGCGCCCACCAGCCGTTGCCGGTGGTGTTGACCGTCGCCTCGTGGCCGGCGTTGAGCAGCAGCACGCAGGTGGAGATCATCTCCTGCTCGCTGAGCGCGTCCGAGCCCTCCTGGGCCTGGACGAGCCCGCTGATCAGGTCCTCGCCCGGGGCGGCCCGGCGCGCGCGGATGAGCTCGCGCAGGTAGTCGGAGAACTCGGTGCTCGCGGTGACGGCCCGGCGGGCGGCGTCCTCGCCCGGGTTGAGCTCGTACATCCCGGTGATGTCGGCGGACCAGGGGCGCAGCAGGTGCCGGTCGGACTCCGGGACGCCCAGCATCTCGGCGATCACCGCGACCGGCAGCGGTTCGGCGACGGCGGCGATCAGGTCGCCGCCGCCGTCCGCGAGCAGGCCGTCGACGAGTTCCCCGGCGAGCCGCCGCACCGTGGGGCGCAGGCCCTCGACCATCCTCGGGGTGAACGCCTTGGAGACGAGGCGGCGGATCCGGGTGTGGTCCGGGGCCTCCAGGTCGAGCAGGCCGTAGTCGTTGAGGGTGTGGAACGGCTCGTGCGCCGGGTCGGGTTCGGGCCGGCCGAACTCCTGGTGGCTGAACCGGTGGGTGTAGGTGCGGCCGAGCCTGCGGTCGCGCAGCAGCGCGCTGACGTCCTCGTACCGCGGGACCAGCCACTGGTTCGTGGGCTCGAAGTACGTCACCGGGCCCTGCTCCCGCAGGCCGGTGTACGCGTCGTAGGGGTGGGCCACGAACGCCGCCGACCAGGGGTCGAACTTCGCCGTCGTCGTCATTGGTCGATCACTCCAGGCCATGAGGGGGGAGCCGGAAGGATCATCGTACGCATGCGCTCCGTCCGGCCCCCGGGGGCCTTCCCCCGGCCCTCCGTCGGTGCGGGCGCCGCACCCGGATGCTGCCCCGGGCCTGCGGGGCCCCAAACGGCCGCCGTCCCGGCCGCCACACCGCCCGCCCGGCGGCACGACGGGACCGGACGGGACGGGACGGGGATGCGGCAGGACGGGACGGCTGAACGGGACGGCTGGACGGGACGGCTGGACGGGGACACGGCGGGGCGCGACGTCAGACGTACCGGGCGACCAGCCGGCGGACCAGGGCCGGCAGGGCGGCCGAGATCGGCTCCCGGACGACCTCCTCGGCGGCCTCGTCGAAGGGCGTCGGCTCGGCGTTGACCACGATCAGCCGGGCACCGGTCCGCACCGCGTTGAACGGCAGCGCGGCCACCGGGAAGACCTGCAGGCTGGTGCCGACCGCGATGAACAGGTCGCAGGCCCGGGCGATCGTGTCCGCCTGCTGGAGCAGGTCCGGGTCCAGTTCCTCGCCGAACATCACCGTGCGCGGGCGCAGGACCGCACCGCAGGCCCGGCAGGCCGGGTCCGGCTCGCCGGCCGCGACCCGCGCCAGCGCCTCCGCCATCGTGCTCACCGCCCGGCACCGGGTGCACTGCACCTCCCGCGCGGTGCCGTGCAGCTCCAGTACCTTGCGGGGCGTCTGCCCGGCCCGCTGGTGCAGCCCGTCGACGTTCTGGGTGAGCACCCGCACCGGCAGCCCGGACCGCTCCAGGCCGACCAGCGCCCGGTGCCCGGCGTTCGGTTCGGCGGCGAGCGCGCCCGCCTCGGCACGCATCAGCCAGGACCTGCGGCGGATCTCCGGATCGGCCAGGTACGGGCCGATGGTGACCAGCTTCTCCGCGTCCGGTTCGCGCCGCCAGAGGCCGTTGGGGCCCCGGTAGTCGGGGATGCCGGAGTCGGTCGAGATCCCGGCGCCGGTGAGCACGGCGATCAGCGGGCGCTTGGCGTTCATGCCCCCGGAGGCTACGGTCCGCCCGGCCCGGCCGCCACCGATAAATCGACCGGCCGGACCGGGGAACGCCGAAGGGCCCGGAGGCTGGTGCCTCCGGGCCCTTCGTCAAGTAGCGGGGACAGGATTTGAACCTGCGACCTCTGGGTTATGAGCCCAGCGAGCT
>NZ_JBHJRC010000163.1:0-18350 GCF_042261735.1 Kitasatospora sp. NPDC056327
GGGTGGCGCACCCGGGCCGGCGGGGACCCCTCCGCACTCAGGCCGGACGCTGCAGCACCATCAGCGAGCGGTCGGTGAGCCACAGGGTGTCCCCGGCCTTGACCCGGGAGCCGGTCCCCGGGGCCGGCAGGGCGGGCCGGGCGGTGTCCACCACCAGCTGCCACTCCTGCCCGTGCCCGGCCGGCACGGTGAACTCCAGCGGCTCGAAGTGCGCGTTGAACATCAGCAGGAACGAGTCGTCGGTGATCCGCCCGCCGCGCCGGTCCGGCTCCGAGATGGCGTGGCCGTTGAGGAACACCGTGAGCGACTTGGCGTAGCTGGCGCCCCAGTTGCGCTTGGTCATCTCCTCCCCGGCGGGCGTGAACCAGGCGATGTCGGTGAGGTCCTCGTACTCGCCACCGCCGCTCCCGCCGGCCGCCCGGCCCGGGACCGGACGGCCGTGGAAGAAGCGGCGGCGCCGGAACACCGGGTGGTCGCGGCGCAGCCAGATCATGCCCTGGGTGAACTCCAGCAGCCGGGCGGCCGGCCCGTCCTCCTCGCCGTCCCCCTCCGGCCAGTGCACCCAGGTGAGTTCGTTGTCCTGGCAGTAGGCGTTGTTGTTGCCCTGCTGGGTGCGGCCGAACTCGTCGCCGTGCGAGAGCATCGGCACGCCCTGGGAGAGCATCAGGGTGGCGAGGAAGTTGCGCTGCTGGCGGGCCCGCAGCTCCTCGACCACCGGATCGTCGCTCGGGCCCTCGGCGCCGCAGTTCCAGGAGCGGTTGAAGGACTCGCCGTCCAGGTTCTTCTCGCCGTTGGCCTCGTTGTGCTTCTCGTTGTACGAGACCAGGTCGCGCAGGGTGAAGCCGTCGTGGCAGGTGACGAAGTTGATCGAGGCGATCGGGCGGCGGCCGTCGTCCTGGTAGAGGTCGGAGGAGCCGGTGAGCCGGGAGCCGAACTCGGCCAGGGTGGCGTGCTCGCCGCGCCACAGGTCGCGCACGGTGTCCCGGTACATGCCGTTCCACTCCGTCCACAGCGGCGGGAAGTTGCCGACCTGGTAGCCGCCCTCGCCGAGGTCCCAGGGCTCGGCGATCAGCTTGGCCTGGGAGACCACCGGGTCCTGCTGGACGAGGTCGAAGAACGAGGAGAGCCGGTCCACCTCGTGGAACTGCCGGGCGAGGGTGGCGGCGAGGTCGAAGCGGAAGCCGTCCACGTGCATCTCGGTGACCCAGTAGCGCAGCGAGTCCATGATCAGCTGGAGCACGTGCGGGCTGCGCATCAGCAGGCTGTTGCCGGTGCCGGTGGTGTCCTCGTAGAACCGCTGGTCCCGGGCCAGCCGGTAGTACGACACGTTGTCCAGGCCGCGCAGCGACAGCGTCGGGCCGAGGTGGTTGCCCTCGGCGGTGTGGTTGTAGACCACGTCGAGGATGACCTCGATGCCGGCCGCGTGCAGTGCCTTCACCATCGACTTGAACTCCTGCACCTGCTGGCCGCGGTCGCCGGTGGAGGAGTAGGAGGAGTGCGGGGCGAAGAAGCCGACGGTGTTGTAGCCCCAGTAGTTCGCCAGGCCGAGGTCGCGCAGCCGGTGGTCGCGGACGAACTGGTGCACCGGCATCAGCTCGATCGCGGTCACCCCGAGCTTGGCCAGGTGCTCGATGACGGCCGGGTGGGCGACGCCCGCGTAGGTGCCGCGGATCTCCTCGGGGATCCCCGGGTGCAGCCTGGTCAGGCCCTTCACATGGGCCTCGTAGAGCACGGTGCGGTGGTAGTCGGTGCGCGGCGGCCGGTCGGTGCCCCAGTCGAAGTAGGGGTTGATCACCACCGAGTGCATGGTGTGCGGGGCGGAGTCGAGGTCGTTGCGGCGCTCGGGGGCACCGAAGTGGTAGCCGTAGACGGACTCGTCCCAGTCGATGTGGCCGCTCATCGCCTTGGCGTAGGGGTCCAGCAGCAGCTTGGCGCTGTTGTGCCGCTGGCCGAGCCCCGGATTGTGGGGGCCGTGGACGCGGAAGCCGTAGCGCCGGCCCGGCTGGACGCCCGGGAGGTAGGCGTGCCGGACGAAGGCGTCGGTCTCGCGGAGTTCGACGGAGGACTCCGAGCCGTCCTCCTCCAGCAGGCAGAGCTCGATCCGGTCGGCGCTCTCCGAGAACACCGCGAAGTTGGTGCCGGCCCCGTCGTAGGTGGCGCCGAGCGGGTAGGGGGTCCCTGGCCAGACCTGCATGGGTTCCTCGACTTCCTTGCTGCGGAGAAGAACTGACGGACCGTCCGACGTCCGGGGCCCGGACTTCGGGAGCACTCCCCGCCCGGCCGGGCGACCGGGCGGGCGTGCCGTCCGGGCTCCGTGGGGTACGGCACGCGGCCGGCACAGTCCGCATACTCCCCGACGCCCTCCCCGGTGGCGGGGCCATTCGCGCCGTGTTCGCCCGAACGGGTGTCCCCACGGTGGCGGGGCCGCCGCCGTGGGGCCGCTGTGGCCCGGGGGACGGCCGGGACGGCCCGGCCGGGCCGCCGGGCGGGTGGCCCAACCGGCTGCGGGCGGTTCGCGGCGGGCAGTACCCTTGATCGTCGGGCCGTCCGCGGCCCGTGGCGATCCATCAGGCGAACCGGCGGCGAACCGCCGGTGCCCCGGCGGCGCGCCGCCGCCGACCGGCCGGACGGCAGGCAGACGGCTCCGAGCGGCCCCGGGCGGCTCCCCAGCAGGAACCAGGTGAGGTGGCGCATGGTGTTCCCCGCCGGCGGTCGTGGCGGTGGGCCCGGCGGCCCCGACCGGGGCGGCGCCCGCAGCGAGGCGCCGACGGTCGTCATGCGTCCCGCCCTGACCGGCGGGCGCTCGCTGGTCCCGGCCCAGGGCGGACCGGTCGAGGTGCCCGCGCTCGCCTGGTCCGGCGGCGAGTGGGAGGACGCCTACCAGCGGGTCCGCCTCTCCGGCCGCGCCTACGTCTGGCTCAACCTGGTCGAGCAGCGGCTGCGCTCGCTCGTCGACGAGGTGCTCCACCCGATCTACGCGCCCGCCCACGGCGAGGACTGGGTCACCGCCGCGGCCGGCCCGGCCGGCGAGGAGTGGGCGCACCGGGCCGGCGCCGTCCGCGAGGTCAGCCGGCGCAAGGGCTACCTGCTCGACCCGGCCGACGACGACCCGCTGGTCTTCCTCACCCTGCCGCAGCTGCGCGAGCTGATGGTCCAGCACTGGCCCTGCTTCGAGCCGTACCTGGCGGACCGCCGGGAGATCGAGCTGGCCCTCGACGAGCTGGAGGTCGCCCGGCACGTCGTCTCCCGCAACCGGATCCTCACCGCGACCGTCCTCGCCCAGACCGAACGCGCCGCCGCCCGGCTGCTGGCCCTCTTCGACGGCGGGGCCGGCGCGGTGCCCGCCGACGTCGTCGAGTCGCTGGTCGCCGGCCGGTACGCGGACGTGGTCGCCGTCCACCCCGACCGGGTCCGGCTCCAGCGCGACCTGCCGGTCGAGGACCTGCTCGACGGCGCCCGCCGGCTCGACGCGCTGGGCATCGGCCTCGGCATGCTCTGCCAGAACTACACCGGCAAGCGGCTGGTACGGCTCGCCGGCGAGGGCTGCCGGGTGCGGCTGCTCTTCCTCAACCCGGCCAGCAGCGCCGTCCGCCGCCGCGAGCGCGAGCTCGGCATCGGCCGCGGGGAGCTGGGCCGCTCGATCCAGATGAACATCCTCCACGTGCGCCGGGTCCGGGCCGCCCTGCGCGACCAGGGCGGCTTCGAGATCCGGGTGTTCGACGAGACCCCGCGCTTCACCGCGTACCTGGTCGAGGGCATCCCGGCCGCAGCCCCCGGCGGCCGCCGGCAGACCCGCGACCTCGGCGTCGTCCAGCCCTACCTGCGCCGCGCCCGCGGCATGGAGTCGCCCGCCCTCGTCCTGCGCGGCGGCGCCGGCCAGCAGCCGGGCGGTACCGACGCCGGACTGCTGGAGGTCTACCGCGAGGAGTTCGAGGGCGTCTGGGCCGACTCCCGGCCCGTCTCCTGAACCGGACCTCCCGCCCGCCGGGCCGGAAACCGGCTGGTCGGGGCGGTGCCGCGGGTGTCACAGTGGCCGGGTGGACACCACTCCCGCCTGGACGCTGCGCCCCGGCCGCCCCTCCGACCTGGACGACCTCGCCGAACTGCGCGCCGAGGTGATGCGCGAGGACCTGGTCCGGCTCGGCCGTTACGACGAGGACCGCGTCCGCCGGCGCATGCGGGAGGGCTTCTCCCCCCACCACACCTCCGTCGTCGAGGTCGGCGGCGTGCTCGCCGGCTGCCTCACCGTCCGCCCGGCCGACCAGGGCGGACGCTGCCTGGAGCACTTCTACCTCGCCCCCGCCCGGCAGGGCCGGGGCCTCGGCTCCGCCGTGCTGCGCCACGTCCTCGCCGAGGCGGACGCGGCCGGCGAGCCGGTGCGGCTGCTCGTCCTGCGCGGCAGCCGGGCCCGCCGGCTCTACGAGCGCCACGGGTTCACCGCCGAGCGCGAGGAGCCGGTCGACATCCACCTCGTCCGCCCGGCGGCGGCGCCGGGGCCGTTCCGCCCGGGCCGGTCCGACGGACCGTCACGCCGGAACGGCGCTGGGCCGGACGGATGGTGACCGGCGGGTAGTGGGCCGAAGGGGGTGGGCCGGGCGGGCGAGCGGGGGTGGGGCCGGACACGGCTTGTTAGCGTCGACCCGATGACCGGCGGGCCGGTCCCGGACCCGCCCAGCCGCCCCGTTCCGCCGCTCCGGAAGGCCCTCCGTTGACCAGTCAGCACGCGACCGACCGGGGAGTCCGGGGCGCCTCGCGCCGCAGCTTCGTCCGCACCGCGCTCGCCACCGGCGCCGCCGGGGCGGCCGTCCTCGGCGCCGGCGGCCCCGCCCGGGCCACCGCCCCCGCCGCGCCGCGCGCCACCACCGGACGGATCCCCTTCCACGGCGTCCACCAGGCCGGCATCCTCAACCCGCCGCCCGGCCACGGCACCTTCCTCGCCCTCGACGTCCACGCCGCCGACCGGGCCGGGCTGGAGAAGCTGCTGCGCACTCTCACCGACCGGATCCACTTCCTCACCGGCGGCGGCACCCCGCCCGACCTCGGCCCCGCCGCCGCCCCCGCCGACAGCGGCACCCTCGGCCCGGCCGCCCTGCCCACCGACGACCTCACCGTCACCCTCGGCGTCGGCGCCTCCCTCTTCGACGCCCGCTACGGCCTCGCCGACGCCCGCCCCCGGCGGCTCACCGCGATGCGCACCTTCCCCAACGACGGCCTGCGCCCCGCCGAGTGCCACGGGGACCTCTCCCTCCAGGTCTGCGCCGAGAACCGCGACACCGTCCAGCACGCGATCCGCGACCTGCTGCGCGTCACCGCCAGGTCGCTCACCCCGCGCTGGCAGCTCGACGGCTACCAGAACCGGGCCCGCCCCTCCGGCGCCGCCCGCAACCTGCTCGGCTTCAAGGACGGCATCCAGAACCCCGACACGGAGTCCGCCCGGGAGATGGACGAACTGGTCTGGGTCGGCACCGGCGGCGACGAGCCCCGCTGGGCCGCCGGCGGCAGCTACCAGGTGATCCGCGCCATCCGCACCCTGGCCGGCCCCTGGGACGAGGTGCCGCTGCGCGACCAGGAACGCATGATCGGCCGCCGCAAGGCCGACGGCGCCCCGCTCGGCCGCGGCGACGAGAACGACGCCCCCGACTACACCCAGGACCCCGGGGGCGCCGTGATCGCCCTCGACTCCCACATCCGGCTCGCCAACCCGCGCACCGACGCCACCCGCGCCAGCCGCATCCTGCGCCGCGCCTTCAACTACGACCGCGGCCTCGACGCGGCCGGCGTCCCCGAACTCGGCCTCGCCTTCTGCTGCTACCAGCGGGACCTCGCCCGCCAGTTCGAGGCCGTCCAGACCCGCCTCGCCGACGAACCCCTCGCCCGCTTCCTCCGCCCCACCGGCGGCGGCTACTTCTACGTCCTCCCCGGCGCCCGCGACGCCACCGACTGGCTCGGCCGCACCCTCCTCGCCGCCGGCTGAGACCGCCGCCGCCCGCCCCACCGGCCGGATTGTCGGAGGGGCGGGCGATGATAGGGGCTGCTTCGACCGGAGGAACGGAAGGACACACCCCTATGAGCTGGTGGCAGCAGCCACTGGTCGGCTTCGACCTGGAGACCACGGGCACCGACCCGGCCGTGGACCGCATCGTCACGGCCGCCCTCGTGGACACCGTCGGGGCCGGCCGGCTGGGTGCCACCGGCTGGCTGCTCGATCCGGGCGTCCCGATCCCCGCCGAGGCGGCCGCGATCCACGGGATCGGCGACGACCTCGCGCGGGCCAAGGGCCGGCCGGCCAAGGAGGCGGTGGACGAGATAGCCGCCGCACTGTGCGAGCGGCTCGCCGCCGGGCGGCCGGTGGTGGCGTTCAACGCGCCGTTCGACCTCTCGCTGCTCGACGCCGAGCTGCGCCGCCACGGCCTGCCGGTGCTCGCGGAGCGGCTCGGCGGGCCGGTCGCCCCGGTGCTGGACGCGCTGGTCATCGACCGCGCCGTCGACAAGTACCGCAAGGGCTCCCGCACCCTGCAGCGGGTCTGCGAGGTGTACGGCGTGGAGCTGACCGACGCCCACGAGGCCGGCAGCGACGCCCTCGCCGCCGTCCGGGTCGCGGTCGCCCTCGCCGAGCGCTACCCGGACCGGGTCGGCGCCGTCCCCGCGGCCGAGCTGCACGCCCGGCAGGTGGACTGGTACCGGGCCTGGGCCGAGGACCTGCAGTCCTGGCTGCGCCGGGGCAAGGACCCGGAGGCGGTCGTCGACCCCCGCTGGCCGCTGCGCTGACCGGCTCCTGGACGGCGGCCTCGGGGCGGGCGCGCCGGGGCGGGGATCCGGGGCACCGGTCCTACCGGCCGGCCGCCGTGCCGATCAGCCGGGCCTTGGCGGCGGTGAACTCGGCGGTGTCGAGCACGCCGTCGCGGTGCAGGGCGGCGAGGCGCTCCAGCTCCTCGCTCAGCGCCGGGGCGGGCGCTGTCCCGGCCGCGGCGACGACCGCCACCGACGGGTCGCGCGGGTCGTGCCGGAGGGCCAGCCGCCCGCCGACGCCCGGCAGCGCGTAGGACGGGAAGGTCCCGGTGTGGACGAGCGTGTACGCCCGGCCGTCCGGGCCGGCGTAGCGGACGGTCAGCCGCAGCCGCCGGGCGGCGGGCGAGCCGGACCCCGGGCGGCCGGGCTGCCGGACCTCGGTGACCGTGCCGACGACGGTCGCCCCGGAGGAGTGCAGCCGGGCGGCGAGGTCCCGGCGCCGCTTCTGCTCCGCGTTCTCGCGCCGGATCCGCCGTTCGCCGCGCACACCGCCGACCAGGGCGAGCAGGGCGGACACCGCGGCCGCGAGGAGCAGCCCCGAGCGCGGCGCCCCGTCGGCCGCGGCGGCGCCGAGGAGTCCGAGGAGCGCCGCGGCCGGGGAGGTCATCGCGAGCGGCAGCCGCTGCGGCTGTTCGACGTCGCGGTTCTCGGCCAGGGCGAGGGCGCCGAACAGCGCGAGCAGGCACAGCGCCACCCCGAGGGCGAGCAGCAGTGACGTGACGTCCGCCTGGCAGTCCGTGCCGGGCACGCACCCGCCCGCGCCGAACGAGCGCAGGTGGCCGGTGGCGACGCACCAGCCTCCGGCGACGGCGAAGAGCCCGAACACGACGGCGAAGAACCTCCGTCCGCCGCCCACCCGGCGCGCGGCCGTCATCGCGCGGACACCGGAGGGCGTGCCGCCGGACCCGCGCCCGCCGGGCGGCACCCGGGCGGGCGCCCCACCGGGGCGCGGCCCGCCGCCGACGGTCCCCGGCCTCCGGCCGGGCGGTACCCCCGTCGCATGGACTCCCCCTCCGCCGCACGGCGCACGCGTCCGGACGCCGCCCGGCCCGTTCCCCGGTCCGGCGGCGGTGACTCGACGACGGACCCTAGTGGGGGCCGTCCGTTCCCGGACGAACGGCCGGGTGAACGACGGCGTCCTGCGGGGGATACGGCGGGTGGACCGAAGCGGAGGCGGACTCCGTGCCGATCAGCCGGGCCTTGGCGGCGGTGAACTCGGCGGCGTCGAGCGCGCCGTCGCGGTGCAGGGCGGCGAGGCGTTCCAGGGCCTCGACCCCGCGGAGCGCCGGGTCCGCCGAGGGGGCCGGGTCGGCCCGGACGGCGCCCTGGAGGGGTTCGGGGGCCGGGTCGACGAGGACGGCCTCCGCGTCCTCCGGGTCGGCGGGGTCGTAGCGGACCTCGGCGGGGCCGCCCCGGCGCGGTGCGTCGAAGGCCGGGAAGGCGTCGACGAGGGTGGTCGTGCGGAGGCTGCCGTCGGCGGTGGTGAACTCGACGCTCACCCGCAGCTCCGGGTGGTCGTTGTAGGTGGACCCGGTGTGCACGAGGGCGGTGATCCGGCCGGGGACGGTGATGCCGTGCCGCGCCAGGCGGTCCTGCCGCTCGGCCGTGCGGCGGGTCTCCAGGACGAAGGCCCGCCGGCGGCGGGCGCCGAACCGGTCGAGCACGGCGGCGAGCACGGCCAGCGGGAGGACGGGCACCAGCAGCCAGGGGTGGAAGCCGCCGTTGGCCAGGGCCGCGCCGACCAGGCCGAGGGCGACGGCGCCCGAGAGGACGCCCCGGTCCGAGGTGACCGAGGGTTCGTGGGTGGGGGCGTCGCCGTGGGCCGTCGAGGCGGCCGCGACCAGGGACGCCGGCCAGAGCAGCAGGCCGCTCACGAGGTACAGGGTGGTGCCGAGGGCGCCGCAGTCCCCTTCGGGACCGCAGGCGTCGGCCCCGTAGGCGCGGACGAATCCGGTGGCGGTGAGCCATCCGGCGGCCGCGGTGAATCCGGCGATGACGACGAGTCCGACGAGCCGGCCGCGGCTCAGTCGCGGTCCCGGGGCGGGGGGATGGTCGGTGGCCATGGGGCGGAGTGTAGGGCCTCGATCCGTGCCGGCGGCGGGGAGGTCCCCGGCGCCGGCACGGGGCGGGCGGTCGTCGGGCGGGGGCCGTCAGACCTCGGGGAAGTCGAAGCCGTAGCCCTCGGCCAGCAGCCAGGGGAGGAGCACCTTCAGGGCCTCGACGGTCTGGCCGCGGTCGCCGCCGCCGTCGTGCAGCAGGACGACGCCGCCGGGCTGCAGGCGGGTCTGCACGGACTGGACGATCTTGTCGGTGCCGGGGCGGGACCAGTCGCGCGGGTCGACGGCCCAGCCGAGCGGCCGCAGGCCCAGGTCGGCGGACATCCGGCGGTCCACGGCGTTGAACTGGCCGCCGGGGGCGCGGAACCAGCTGATCGGGGCGTCCGGTCCGGCCGCCTGGCGGATCGTGTCCCGGGCGGCGGTGATCTGGTAGTACACCTCGTCGGGCGTGAGCCCGGCGAAGGGCTGCGGGTGGTCGACGCTGTGGTCGCAGAGCCGGTGGCCCTCCGCGACGATCCGCCGGACGGCGGCGGGGTCGGCGGTGACCCGGTCGCCCACCACGCAGAAGGTGGCCCGGGCGCCGTACCGGGCGAGCAGGTCGAGGACGAGCGGGGTGGCGGGGCCGGGGCCGTCGTCGAAGGTGAGCGCGACCGTCCGTCCGCCGGAGGCGGTGTGGCGGGCGGTCTCGGCGGAGACGGCGCCGGTGGCGGGTCCGGCGGTGGCCGCGGCGGGGGCGACCGCGGTCAGGGCGAGCGAGGCGGCCAGTCCGGCGGAGGCGGCCAGCCGGGCGGCGAGCCGGGTGGGGGAGGCGGACCGGGGGCGGGCGGTGCGTTCGGACATCGGAGGCTCCTGCGGGGACGTGGGGGCAGGTGACACTTGGTCGGATCCCTTGTCCGGGGGAGTCGTTGGCAAACGTACGATCGGAACATCGGGCCGGTGCCCCGGCGATTTCCGGCCGCCCCGGCACCCGCCGTTCCGGTACCGCGCTCCCGGCACGCGTCCCCCCTCGGCGCCCGCCCCGCCGGCCGGTCAGAAGGGGTACCAGCGCACCTCCGTGGCCCCCGTCCGCAGCGACTCCACCCGCCGCCGGAACTCGGCGAGCGCCGCCGGGTTGCCCGGGGCCTGCTGGGCGACCCAGGACGCGCTGGCCGTCTCCCGGGCGCCGCGCAGCACCGCGAAGCCGTCCCACTCCCGCACGTCCCAGCCGTACGCCCCGGTGAACGCGCGGTACTCCTCTCCCGGCACGCCGTAGCGGTCGTGGGCGAGCGCGAGGACCACCAGGTCGTGCTCGCGCAGGTCGTTCGCGACGAACTCCAGGTCGAGCAGCACGGGTCCGTCCGGGCCGACGTGGACGTTGCGCGGCAGCGCGTCGCCGTGGATCACCCCGGTCGGCAGGTGCGGGACGAGGCCGGCCGCCGCACCGGCGAAGGCGTCGCGGCGCTCGCGCAGGAAGTCGGCGTCGGCCGGGTCGACATGGCCCTCGGCGGAGGCGAGCCAGCGCTCGACGGGGGCCAGCAGGTCGCGCCGGCCGAGCGCGAACGGCGGTTCGGGCAACCGGTGCAGGGCGTGCAGCAGCGGCGCGAGGTCGGCCGGCCGGGCGGGCCGTTCGGCGGGGGCGAGCCGGTGCCAGAACGTGACGGGGTGTCCGTGGGCGAGCCGCGGCCCGGCGCGTTCGGGGTCGTAGGGGCGGACCACCGGGACGCCGTGCCCGGCCAGCCAGTCGGCGACGGCGAGTTCGCGGCGGGCGCGTTCGTGCAGTTCGGGCGCGCGGCCGACCTTGGCGACCACGGCCGGGTCGCCGAGGTCGAAGACGGCGTTCTCGCCGAGGGCGAGCAGCCGGGCGTCGCCGGGGCCGGGCAGGCCGGCCGACTCGCAGGCGTGGGCGAGCAGCAGCCGGGCCCGCCCCTCGTCGAAGGGAAGCATGGGGGTTCGTTCCTTCATGACAGCCGGGTGAGGGTGGGCGATCATTCTGGCAAACGGGTGCCGGGCCCCGCGTGACGCGGGGCCCGGCAGCGGATCCGGGGGTGGTCCGGGGGTGGTCCCGGGGAGGGGTCAGACGCCGATCCGGCGGTGCCGGGCCCGGGGCGGCTCGGGGGACCGGGGCGCGGGCACGGCGCCGGCGCCGGCGGTGGTGTCGGCCGGCGGGACGCCCTCGCCGTGCGAGAGGTCCGGCAGCCAGCCGAGCCAGCGCGGCAGGTACCAGTTGCGCTCGCCGAGCAGGGTCATCACCGAGGGCAGCAGCACCCCGCGGATGATCGTCGCGTCGATCAGCACCGCGACCGCGAGGCCGACGCCCATCTGCTTCATGGCCTGCATGGACAGGGTGCCGAAGACCGCGAACACCGCCACCATGATCACCGCGGCGCTGGTGACCACCCCGGCCGTGGAGCGGATGCCGTCGGCGATCGCGGCCCGGGTCGGCAGGCCCCGGTCACGGCCCTCCTTGATCCGGGAGACCACGAAGACGTGGTAGTCCATCGAGAGCCCGAAGAGGATCACGAAGAGGAACAGCGGGACCCAGGACTCCACCGCGCCGACGCCCTCGGTGCCGAGCAGCGAGGCCCCCACGCCGTGCTGGAAGACCAGGGTCAGCACCCCGTACGCGGCCCCGACCGACAGCAGGTTGAGCACCACGGCGGTGCCGGCGACGGCCAGCGAGCGGAAGGAGGTGAGCATCAGGAGGAAGGCGAAGGCCACCACGAAGCCGAAGACCAGCGGCATCGAGCCGGTCATCTTGGCGTTGAAGTCGTACGAGCCGGCGGTGCGGCCGGTGACCGGGGCCTCGGTGCCCGGGACCTTGAGCACGGTGGCGGGCACCAGCTGCTCGCGCAGGGTCCTCAGCGCGGCGTTGCTCACCGCGTCGTTGCCGCTGCCGTTGAGCGGGATGTCGACGGTGGCGACGTTCTGCTCGGGGTGGACGCTGACCTCGACCGGGCCGTGCATCTGCCCGCTGGCCAGGGCGCGGGTCCTGAGCTCGGCGATCGCGGCGGTCATCGCCGGGGAGTCGATGTCGGCGGCCTTGATCACCACGGAGGCGGGTGCCGGGCTGCCGGGGAAGGCGGCCTCGATCTTCTGCGAGACGGCCACCAGCTCGTTGCCCCGGGGCAGCTGCTGCTGGAAGGTGAGGTTGGCGGTGTGCATGGTGAGCATCGGCGCGGCCAGGCCGATCAGCACGGCCCCGGAGAGCACGGTGGCGGCCAGCGGACGGCGCAGCACCGGGGTGAGCACGGCGTTCCAGAACCGGCCGCCGGTGGTGGCGGCGTCGGGGCGGCGGAGCCTGCCCAGGAAGGGCACCCGGCCCTTGTCGACCTTGTCGCCGAGCATCGACAGCAGTGCGGGCAGCACGGTGAGCGAGCCGAGCACGGCGGTGACGACGACCACGATGGTGGCGTAGGCCATGGCCTCGAACTCGGCGATGCCGGTGAGGAACATGCCGGCCATGGCGATCACCACGGTGACGCCGGAGACCAGGACGGCCCGGCCGCTGGTGGCGGCGGCGACCCGCAGGGAGTCCTCCGGGCCGCGCCCGGCGGCCCGCTCCTCGCGCTCCCGGCGCAGGTAGAAGAGGCAGTAGTCGACGCCGACGGCGAGACCGACCAGCAGCATCACCGAGCTCGCGCTGTTGCTGGTGTGCAGGAACCCGCTGCTGAGCGCGACGAGTCCGCCGGCCGCGACGAAGGCGGTGAGCGCGAGCACCACGGGCAGCACGGCGGCGACCAGCGCGCCGAAGGCCACCAGCAGGATCCCGAGGGCCAGCGGGACGGCCGTCCACTCCGCGCGGGCGAAGTCGTCGGCGAACTGCTCGTCCATCCACTTGCCGGAGCTGGCGTCCCCGAGTTCGACCACGGTGAGGTCGGGGTGCTGCTTCTGGACGGCGGCGACGGCGTCGACCACGGCGGTGACGTTCTCCACCGCCTCGTCGTGGTCGCCCTTCACGGTGAGCTGGACGAGCGCCGAGCGGCCGTCCCCGGAGATCGCCCCGGTGTCGTAGGGGGAGCGGATGTCGGTGGCCCGGCCGGTGCCGTCGACGGCCTTGACCACCTGCTCGACGACGGCCCGGAAGGCGGGGGCGTC
This sequence comes from Kitasatospora sp. NPDC056327, assembly GCF_042261735.1. NCBI lineage: Bacteria > Bacillati > Actinomycetota > Actinomycetes > Kitasatosporales > Streptomycetaceae > Kitasatospora > Kitasatospora sp. NPDC056327. The sequence goes on from NZ_JBHJRC010000163.1 coordinate 12,921, forward strand.
GGCGGTCGGGCCGGTGCTCTGGACCAGCACGGTCTCCGTGGAGGGGGACTTGAGGCCGGCCTCGTCGATGATCCGGGCCGCCCGGGAGACCTGGCCGGGCATGGCCTCGGAGTCCTCGACCTTGGTGCTGCCGTGCACGCCGCCGAGGTAGGCGGCGAGGACGACGAAGAGCAGCCAGCCGAAGACGGCGGTTTTCCGGTGCCGGGCGCTCCAGGCGCCCATGGCGGCGGCCATGCCGAGCTTGGTCTTCACGGATTCCCCCTGGGAAGGCGGCCGGCGCCGGGGTCGGTGGCACGGCGCGGGCCGGGTGTGCGGCGGTGGTCGGCCGCCGGAAGATCGGTCGCCGGGGCGGGGCCCGGCGTCGTCAACGACAGTAGGGAAGGCGCAGGTGGCGGGGTATCCGGCTGGCGGGGGAGTCCGCCCTGTGGTCCTCCTCGGGGGCGGGGTGGGGTTTTCCCTACCTGTCGACCCTGACCTCTCCTCCCAGGGTGGGGGCTCCGGCTCCACCCTGAGGGGGAGTCGATTTCCACCCCGAGCACGAGGTGCCGGGGGCCGTGCGGGCGCGAAGATGACTCAGGGTCGCCGTTGCGGCGCCCTCGGGGGATCGGCCTGCGGCAACGGGGTCACGGGGAGAAACTACTTGTCGGTCGGCAAGTAAGTGACCGTAGGATGGTCCTTCCGAAGTACTTACCTGCCGACCGGCCAGGCCTGTGCCCCCGCACGGGCCGGAGCCGATCCCGATCCGTCGCCCGGCGTCCCGTCCCCCAAGGGCTGCGGTGAACCATGCCCAGGAGGCATCACGAGCATGTTCCACCGACTTGGACAATTCGTCGTCCGTCGCGCCTGGTGGGTGATCGCCGGATGGGTCATCGCGATGGTCGCCATCGCGATGTCCGCCCCGAAGATCACCGCGGCGACCGACGAAGCCGCGTTCCTGCCCAAGCACTACGAGTCCATCCAGGCCGCACAGGTGCAGGAGAAGGCGTTCCCGGCGAGCTTCACGCCCTCCGCGCTCGCCCTCTTCGAGCGCACCGACGGCGCCCCGCTGGGGACGGACGACAAGGCCGCCGCCGCGAAGATCGTGCAGGGCCTGGCCGACAAGAAGATCGAGCACGTCGAGCAGGTCGTCCCGGTCAGTGACCAGACGACCTCGAAGGACGGCAAGTACGCGCTGGCGCCGATCGCCATCGACAAGGCCGTCCAGCAGTCCGAGGACTTCGGCGAGACCGCCAAGAAGATCCGGACCGAGGGCAAGGCGCTCGCCGAGGGCACCGCGCTGAAGTTCCAGCTCGGCGGCGCCGCGGCGCAGCAGCTGGACCAGCAGGAGTCCTCCGGCGCGGCCGACGCCGTCATCGCGATCAGCAGCGTCTTCCTGGTCGCGATCATCGTCGGCCTCATCTTCCGCAGCGTCCTGGCCGGCGTCCTGCCGGTCCTGCTGTCGCTGCTGATCGCGATGCCGACCGCGAACGGCCTGATCGCGCACGCGACCAAGGCGTTCGACCTCAAGTCCACGCCCGTGCTGTCGGCGATCCTGATCGTCGTCGTGCTCGGTGTCGGCACCGACTACTTCCTCTTCCTCGCCTTCCGCTACCGCGAGCGGCTGAGGGCCGGCGACACCCGCCAGGAGGCCGTGGTCAACGCGGTCGGCCGGGTCGGCGAGGCCATCGCCTCCGCCGCCGGCGCGGTCACCGTCGCCTTCGCCGTGCTGGTGCTCTCCAGCCTCGGCATGTTCAAGGCGCTCGGCCCGGCGCTGGCCATCGCGGTCGTCGTCACCGCCTTCGCCTCGCTCACCCTGGCCCCGGCCGTGCTCGCGGTCATCCCGGCCCGCGGGGTGTTCTGGCCGGGCAAGAAGTGGATGCGCGAGCCCGGCGACGCCCGGTTCGCCGCGCTCGGCCGCGTGGTCCAGAAGCGTCCGGCCGTCGTGGCCGCGGCCTCCGGCGCGGTGCTGCTGGCGCTGACCGCCGGCGCCCTGAACTACAACGGCACCTTCGACCTCGCGGGCAGCTCCATGCCCAAGGACAAGGAGTCGATGGTCGTCCAGGACAAGCTGGTCACCGGCTTCTCGGCCGGCGCCGCCGACCCGACGCACGTCTACCTGACCGCCGGGGGCGGCGGCAAGCTCGACCCGGGCAAGTTCGACGGCTACGCCGCCAGCCTCGGCGCCGTCCCCGGCGTCGCCCAGGCCGCGCCCAAGCCGGAGCTCAGCCAGGACGGCACGACGGCGGACTTCACCGTCCTGCTCAAGCACGAGCCGTCCAGCAACGACGCGATCGACACCCTCACCGAGCTGCGCGAGGTGGCCCACGGCCAGGCGCCGTCCGGCACCGAGGCGAAGGTCGGCGGGATCACGGCGATCTACAAGGACATCAACCTGGCGATGAGCCACGACTACAAGCTGGTGTTCCCGATCGCGGGTCTGCTGATCCTGCTGATCCTGGCCCTCCAGCTGCGCAGCGTGGTCGCCCCCTGGTACCTGATGGCCTCGGTCGGCCTCGGCTTCACCGCCACCCTCGGCTCCTCGACCCTGCTGTTCCAGAACATCAAGGGCGAGCACGGCATGATGTTCATGCTGCCGATCCTGATCTACCTCTTCGTGGTGGCGATCGGCACCGACTACAACATCCTGATCATCGCCCGCCTCCGCGAGGAGGCCCGGGCCGGCCGCAACCCGCGCGAGGCGGCCAGCGAGGCGGTGCGCCACGGCGGCCCGACCGTCGCGGCGGCCGGCTTCATCCTGGCGGTGTCGTTCGCGACCTTCATGCTCGCGGGCAACATCTTCATGCTGGAGTTCGGCTTCGCGATGGCCTTCGGCATCATCCTGGCGGCCTTCGTGATGGCGATGTTCTTCACCCCGGCGCTCACCGCGCTGGTCGGCAAGGCGGCCTGGTGGCCCGGCCACGGCGGCGACGCCACCGGCGGGCACGACGGCCCGTCGGCGGCGCCGGCGAGCCCCTACGCGCCGCACGGTCTGCCGGAGTCGGCCGGACGGCGCTGACCGTTCGCCCGTCCCGGTGACCACGGCCCGGCACCACGGTGCAGGCCCGGACGGCGCCCGCTCAGGCGGGCGCCGTCTGCCCGTTTCCCGGGGAGGGCAAACGTGATCTGTCGGGCAGAAAATCCCCGGTCAATCGGGGTGCGGCCGTGCTACAGTCGAGTCAGTTGCAGTTTTGGTTCCCATGAACGCTTGTGTGCGCCTGCTGGTCCCAACCAACAGGCGCATTTGTTTTGTCCGGTGTTTCAGTCTCCGGATGGGGATCGCGGCTACTTTGGGGCCCACGAGGTGTGGGCTCCGATGCCCCAGTTAGAGGAGACGGTTATGGCTACCGGCACCGTGAAGTGGTTCAACAGCGAAAAGGGCTTCGGCTTCATCGAGCAGGAGACCGGCGGCCCGGACGTGTTCGCGCACTACTCGAACATCGTCGCGCAGGGCTTCCGGGAGCTCGTCGAGGGCCAGAAGGTCGAGTTCGACGTCACGCAGGGCCAGAAGGGCCCGCAGGCCGAGAACATCCGCGTCATCTGAGTCCAGCCTCCGAGCTGACTCGCGATTTCGCGTAGCGAGGGCCCGTACCGCACGGTGCGGGCCCTCGCTCATGCCGCCGAACGGCCGGGGCGGCGCACTCCACACCGTCGGCCGACCAGCCCCTTGACCGGGGCTGCCGCGCTACGTACGGAGAACCCGTGACCACCCCTGCCCAGCCGCACCGCGACGGCGGCCGTTCCACCGATCGCAACCGCAAGCCGCGCAACCGCAGCGGTGCCCCGCGCACCGGCGGCGCGCACGCCGGCGCCCCGCGCGGCGGAGCGTCCTCCAGGCCCCCGCGCCGCAACGCCCCGCGCGTCGCCGAGCCCGCCGACTTCACCGTCGTCGAGGGCACCCCGCCCCGCCCGCCGGCGGCGAGCTTCGCCGAGCTGGAGCTGCCCAAGGGCATCCTGAGCGCGCTCACCCGGGAGGGCGTCACCGAGCCGTTCCCGATCCAGGCCGCCACCCTGCCCGACTCGATCGCCGGACGCGACGTGCTCGGCCGCGGCCGCACCGGCTCCGGCAAGACCCTGGCCTTCGGCCTCCCGCTGCTCGCCCGCACCGCCGGCCGGCGCGCCGACGCCCGCCACCCGCTGGCGCTCGTGCTGACGCCCACCCGTGAGCTGGCGCAGCAGGTCACCGAGGCGCTCACCCCGTACGCCACCGCCGTCAACCTGCGGATCGCCACCGTCGTCGGCGGCATGTCGATCACCCGGCAGGCCAACGCGGTGCGGCGCGGCGCCGAGGTCCTGGTCGCCACCCCCGGCCGGCTGGACGACCTGATCGGCCGCGGCGACATCCGGCTCTCCGAGGTGCGGATCACCGTCCTCGACGAGGCCGACCAGATGGCCGACATGGGCTTCCTGCCGCAGGTCACCAAGCTGCTGGAGCAGGTCGCCGAGGGCGGGCAGCGGATGCTGTTCTCCGCCACCCTGGACCGCAACGTCGACCGGCTGGTCAAGCGCTTCCTGACCGACCCGGTCACCCATTCGGTCGACCCCTCGGCCGGCGCGGTGACCACCATGGACCACCACGTGCTCCAGCTGGAGCCCGCCGACAAGGCGTCCACCACCGCCCACATCGCCTCCCGCGACGGGCGCGTGATCATGTTCGTGCACACCAAGCACGGCGCCGACCGGCTCGCCAAGCAGCTGCTCGCCAACGGCGTGAAGGCCGCCGCCCTGCACGGCGGCAAGTCCCAGCCGCAGCGCAACCGGGTGCTCGACCAGTTCCGGGACGGCCTCGTCACCGCGCTGATCGCCACCAACGTCGCCGCCCGCGGCATCCACATCGACGGCCTCGACCTGGTCGTCAACGTCGACCCGCCGATCGACCACAAGGACTACCTGCACCGCGGCGGCCGCACCGCCCGGGCCGGCGAGTCCGGCACGGTCGTCACCCTGGTCCTGCCCGACCAGCGGCGCGAGGTCGGCCGGCTGATGACGGTGGCCGGCATCCGTCCGACCACCACCAGGATCCGTCCGGGCGACGCCGAGCTCGCCCGGATCACCGGTGCCCGCACGCCCAGCGGCGTGCCGGTCGCCCTGACCGTGCCCGCCCCGGCGGCCCCCGCGGCCCAGGCCGGCGGCGAGGACGGCAAGGGCGCCGCGAAGTCCCCGCGCCGGCGCTCCGGCAAGCGCTCGGGCCTGCCGGCGGACGTCGACATGAACGGCAACCCGCGCCGTCCCCGCCCGAAGCAGCGGCTCGGCGGCGGTGGTGCCTCCGGCGGCGGCCAGGGCGGCGGTGCGACGCGCCAGGCGGCCGGCTTCATCGGCCGTTCGGCGGGCCGGGCCAAGCCCGGCAGCGGTTCGAAGTCCGGCGCCAACTACGGCACCGGTCGCCAGCGCCGCAGCACCGACTGAGCGAGCGCGCCACCCGGCGTCCGAACGGCCCGGCTCCCCCCGCACGGG
>NZ_JBHJRC010000164.1:0-18336 GCF_042261735.1 Kitasatospora sp. NPDC056327
CGGAGCCCCGCGAGGGCGGCTCCGGCCCCCGGCCGGCGGGGTGCGCACGGTGGCGCGGGATCAGGACTCCTTGATCACCACGGTGTTGGCGGGCTTGTCGTGCAGCGCCTGCTGCAGCGGCTTGTCCCACAGCGGCCACAGGACGTTGAGCAGTGCGAAGAGCGAGCCGATGCAGTAGACCGCGTTGGGGAGCGTGTAGAGCGCCGCGCGGATCAGCAGCGAGTTCTGCGCCGGCCGGCCGCCCTGGGCGACGTCCACCACCCGCAGCTTCATGACCTTCTTGCCGACCGTCTGGCCGCCCTGGGTGACCAGCATCGCGGCCTCGTACCCGAAGGAGACCAGGGCGGCCACGACGTAGTACAGGATCGAGGCGCCGAGGACCGCGAAGAGCAGCACGGTCGGGACGAGCAGCACGGCGACGTCGATCAGCCGGGCGACCAGGCGCTCGCCGATCGGGGCGAGCGGCCGGCCCCCCGGGGTCGGGACGGCGCTGCCGAACAGGCCGGGCTGGCCGTGCGGCCAGGAGCCCTCCGGCGGGTGCTGGGCGTACGGCTGCTGCTGTCCGTAGGGCTGCTGGCCGTACGGCGACTGCGGCGGGGGAGCGTCGTAGCCGGGCTGCCCGTACGGCTGCTGCTCCCCCTGCGGCGGCTGCTGCTGCCCGTACGGGGACTGCTGTCCGTACGGAGGCTGCTGCTGCCCGTAGGGGTTCTGGTTCTGCGGGTCGGTGGGCTTGGACCCGTCGTACGGGTTCTGGCCGTACCCCGTGGGACCGTTGGTGCTCATCCTCGCTGGTTCCCTGCCTCGGTGACGGTGGTGTACGGCTGTTCTATCCACCATTCGTCCGGCGCGGGAAGACGGATCGGCAAGTCGTTACCGATCGGGGGCGCGGTTGTCGCCGAGCCGGGGGTGAGGTGTCCTGTTATGTTCGAAATGCCGGAATCAAGCCCGTGCCGCCCGCCCGGGCGGCCCGATCAGGGAGACGGCAATGACCGGTGCACCCGAACCCATCAGTGAGGCCGGCCGCGCCGCCCTGGAGCAGGACCTCGCGGGTCTGCGCGCGGAGCGTGCCGAGGTGGCCGCCACCCTCCGGGGCGACGGCGAGGCCGGTGACGCGGCCGACCAGGCCGACGAACTCCGGCGGGCCGACGAGGTCGACCGGTTGGACGACCGGATCGCGGTGATCGAGGGACGGCTGCGCGAGGCGGCCGTCGCGGGGGAGCCGAGTACCGGGACGGTCGGTGTCGGCAGCACGGTGACCCTCCGGTTTTCGGACGCGGACGAGATGACGGTCCGGATCGGCGAGCTCGCGGAGGAGCTCGACCCGGAGCTGGTCACCGCCGACAGCCCGCTCGGCCAGGTACTGCTCGGCCGCCGGGCCGGCGAGACCGTCGAGTACGACGCGCCCGGTGGGCGGACGACGGCGCTCGTGCTGTCGATCGGGGCCCCGTAGCGCCGTCCGGTCCGGTCGCCGAGGGGTTCCGCCCGTGCGGCCGGCCGGTGGTCCGGCGAGGTGCGTGCCGGGGTGCGGCCGGCGTGAAGCGCCCGCCCCGCCAACCGGGCGCCCTGTTTCGCGCCCTTCCGCGCCCCTGGACGAGGTCCGGGTGTCGTGCTGACATGGTCGCGTCAATCCCGTCGGTGGCCCGCACGACGAGGTGCGCGGCCCGCAGCCGGCGGGCTCCCGGGAGGACACGCCCCATGACCGTACGCACCCTCGCCGCCGGCGCCGCCGCCGCGGCCCTGCTCGTCACCGCGTTCACCGGCACCACCGCCTCGGCCACCGGCTGGGGCACCCCGCCGCCGGACAGGATCGTCATCGACGTCGCCACCGTCAACGGCTCCGGCTGCCCCGCCGGGACGGCCGCCGTCGCGGTCTCCCCGGACAACACCGCCTTCACCGTCACCTACAGCAACTACATCGCCCAGGTGGGCCCCGGATCCAAGCCGACGGACTTCCGCAAGAACTGTCAGCTCAACCTCAACGTGCACGTCCCGCAGGGCTTCACCTACGCGATCGCCTCCGCCGACTACCGCGGCTTCGCCCACCTGGAGAAGGGCGCGACCGCCGTCGAGCGCGCCAACTACTACTTCCAGGGCTCCTCGCAGACCGCCTACTCCAGCCACGCCTTCGCCGGCCCGGTCGACGACAGCTGGCAGGTGACCGACACCGTCGCCGTCGAGGCCCTGGTCTTCAAGCCCTGCGGCGAGCTGCGCAACTTCAACATCAACACCGAACTCCGGGTCGCCGCCGGCACGTCGGACCCGGCCAGGACCACCAGCTTCATGACGATGGACTCGACCGACGGCAGCATCAACACCGTCTACCACTTCGCCTGGAAGCGCTGCCCCCTGGGCTGACGGGAGCACCGCCGCTCCGGCCGGGCCCCTGTCGGCCGGAGCGGCGCCGGTCCGGGGAGGTCGGCCGCCGCCGCGCCGTCCGGGCCGTCCGCCGGCCCACGGGCGTCAGGGGCCCGCGGGCGTCAGGTGGCCGGGGCGGGCTCGCGCGCGGTCCGCTCGGCGGCGTGCGCGGCGAGGACGCGCAGGCCGCGTTCGGAGACGCTGCCCGGTGCGGCGCTCCAGACGATGATGTGCTGGTCGGGGGCCGTGGAGCTGGTCAGGGTGTCCCAGTCCAGGTCGAGCCCGCCGGTCAGCGGATGGCGGAACCGCTTGCTGCCGCTCCCGTGGACGGCGACCTCGCGGGCCTGCCACCAGTGCTGGAAGTCGGCGTGGCCGGCCATCCGCGCGAGCAGCCGGAGCAGCCGGGGGTCGTCGGGGCGGCGGGCGGTGTGCATCCGCAGGTACGCCACGCAGGCGAGGGCGGCGTCCGTCCAGTCCTCGTAACGGGACCGCAGGACCGGGTCGTTGAAGAGCAGCCAGACGAAGTTGCGCTCCGCCTCCGGGAACCGGCCGAAGTCGGTGAGCAGGGTGGCCGCGAGCGGGTTCCAGGCGAGGACGTCGGTGGCGGCGGTGATCACCACGGCGGGGCTCGCGTCGAGCTGGGCGAGCAGGCGCCGGTTGTGCTCGCCCAGGCCGGAGGTGGCGCCTGCCGGCGGTTCGGCCGGCGGCCGTCCCGCCAGCCCCAGCAGGTAGGTGCGCTGGTCGGTGGTGAGGTGCAGGGCGCGGGTCAGAGATTCCAGCACGGGGGCCGAGGCGGGCATCCGCCCCTGTTCGATGCGGGTGTAGTAGTCCGTGCTGATCGACGCCAGGCGGGCGACCTCCTCGCGGCGCAGGCCGGGGACCCGTCGCGGTGCGCCGGTGTCCGGGAGGCCGACCTGGTGGGGCGTCAGGGAGCCCCGGCGGGTGCGCAGGAAGGTGCCGAGCTCTTTCGCCCGGCCGCCGGAGGTGCTCATGCGCCAAGTCTGACAGCGGCGGGCGGTGAGCGGTCCCCTCCAGTGGGTCACGGTCGCGTACCGCCGCAAGTCCGCTGGGAGGGAGAGTTTTCTCCCCCGGTGAATTCCTTCCGGTCCGGAGGAGTCCCCTTCTCCGGGGCCGTCGGGCGTGCAAGCGTCGGTGCCGCGACCGGCGGGGGGCTTCCCGTGTCCCGGGAGAGCCCCGCGCGCCGTTCCCCCGTCGCCGTGCCCGATCACGGCGCACGGCCCCTGGCACGTCCCCTGGAGAGAAGATCATGGAGTTCGCCACGCCCACGGCCACCAGCAAGGCCCCGGCGGAGTGGTTCACCGGCGATGTGTGGTGGGACACCGTCCATCCCGGCCGGGCGACGTCCCGGATGCGGTCCAACCTGGTGCGCTTCGCCCCCGGGGCACGGACCCACTGGCACGCCCACGCGCTGGGCCAGAGCCTGCACGTGGTCTCCGGGGTCGCTCTGGTCGGCACCCGCGACGGCGTGGTCTTCGAGGCCAGGCCGGGCGAACTGGTGGTCTGCCCGCCCGGCGAGGAGCACTGGCACGGAGCCGCGCCGGACCGCTTCATGGAGCAGCTGGCGATGTGGGAGGGCACCGTGGACGGCAGCCCGGAGACGACCTGGCTGGAGCCCGTCACCGACGAACAGTACGCACTGGTCCGGACCGGCGCCGTCTGAGGACCCGCGCGGCCGGGACTCCCGGGCACCCCCGTCCCTGGAGCCCTGGAGTCCTGGAGCCGTGCGCCGTCTCAGACGGCGAGGCCGCCGGGCCGGCCCGGGACCCAGAGCGGGACCGGGGCGGTCGGCGCCATGTGGCGGGCCGCGTGGGCGTCGAGGTCGGCCAGCGCCCGTTCGCGGTCGTCCCCGCTGAGGTCCGCCAGCGCGGCGGCGGCGGAGCCGGCGCAGGCCAGGACGAGCGCGAGCAGGTCCTGCCGGCGGCAGTGCTCGCGGACGTAGGCCCGGCACCGGTCGACGACGCCCGCCGCGTGGGCCGCCCGCTCGGCGGGCCCGGCGGGCCCGCTCCCGGCGGCCGCCGCCCGCACGCCGTGCCAGACCAGGACGTGCGCGTGGGGCTCGGCCGGGTGCGAGGCCTCGGTCAGCCGGGCCCACTCGCGGGCCTCGGCCGACTCCCGGCCCAGCCGTTCGAGGGCGGCGGGGACGTCCCCGTCGTGCCGGCGCAGGACCAGCTCCGCCGTCCGCCGCACGACCGCCTGCAGCACCGCCTCGGCCGGGACGCGCAGGCCGGGCGCCGCGGGGTCGGCGAAGCTCAGCCAGGCGTCGGCGAAGGAGGCGGCCCGCAGCTGCCCCAGCCACGGGGCGCCCGGGCCCGCCGGGGGTGCCAGCCGGTCCTCGACGGCGAGCCGGATCAGCCCCACGCCGATCAGGTCGGGCGCGCCCGTGTCCGGTCCGAGTCCGATCAGTCCCGTCCGCATTGCGTACCCCCCGGTCAGCGCCTCACCTGTGCTGCGCCACATCCCACCACAGGGCGGGACGGACGGACGCGGTCGCGGCACCGATGAGACGCATGACACGTTCCCGTCAGGCGTGGTCAGTGGCCTCCGGCGCACTGCCGGACGCCTCCGCACCGCCGGACGCCCCGGTGCTCCCGGTCCCGTCCGCCGGGCCCACCCCGGTGCTCCCGGTCCCGTCCGCAGGGCCCACCCCGGTGCCGGCCCCGGCGTCGGGCCCGGCGCCGGGCCCGGGGACGTTCCCGACCGGTTCGACGGTCTCGAAGGGGGAGGGGACGGGGAAGTACGTCCGCAGGAAGGCGGTCACGGCCTCCTCCTGCTGCTCGGGCGACAGCAGGTCCCGGGTGCCGTCCGCGAGGCAGAAGTAGTCCGCCCAGCGCTCCTCGTGCAGCTGCGCGAGCCGGCCGAGGTCCTCGGTGCTGTCCGTGACGAAGTAGCCGTCGTAGAGGTGCCCCTCCACGGTCCGCGCGGTGGCGTGCGCGTAGTGGACGGCCAGGGTGACCGGCGCGAGGTCGGCGGCGGCCCGGAACGGCGAGCGGACGGTGTCGTGCAGCTCGGCGCCGAACCGCTCCGCGGTCTCGGCCAGCACGCTGCGCAGCAGCGGGTGCGGCGAGTGCTTGAGGGTGCGCGGGTAGGTCTTCCCGACGGCCGCGGCCAGGGCGGCCCGGGTGTTCTTCTGGGCGGCGACGTACACCGAGTCGTCCGGCCCGGCCGCACCGGGCGGGACGATCCGGTCGTCGGGGAAGTACCGCGGCATGCCGTTGCCGAGGAAGAAGTCCTCCGGGACGAGCGGGCGGCCGAGGAAGACGTCGTCGTTGAGGTAGAGGAAGTGCTCGGCGAGGCCGGGGACGAGGTGCAGCCGGGTCTCGATGGCGTGCGAGTTGAACACCGGGCCGGCGTCGGTGCCGGCGAACAGCTCGCGGTGCGCGACCACGCTCAGCCCCGGGTGGGCGGTGTCCAGCCAGTCCGGCGACTGGTCGTCGGTGACCAGGTGGACACGGCGGATCCACGGGGCGTGGGCGGCGAGGGCGCGCAGGCAGTAGCGCAGCTCGTCGCGGTTGCGGAAGCGCTGGTCGGCGTCGCCGGCGATGCCGCTCTCGGCGACGCCGTCCTCCTCCGCGATCGGTGCGGCGGTGTGCGCCAGGCGGGCGCGGGCGGCGGCCCGGCGTTCCTGCCAGGCGGGGTCGGAGTCGTCGACCCAGGTGATCACGGCGTCGACCGGGAAGTCGACCTGGTCGGGCAGCGAGGCCGCGAAGGCGTCGAGCAGCGGGTAGGACCGGTCGCCGACGGTCGTGGTGGCGGTGGCCTCCAGCGAGGGCAGCCACCAGCCGAACGGCGTCTCGTCTATGGCGGCGATCGCGCCCGGGGAGGGGGCGGCGGAGTCCCAGAATTCGAGGTCGCAGCCGGTGTCGGCGCCGTACAGCAGGGTGCCGATTACGGCCGGCCGGTAGATCCGCACGCCCTTGACCCGGTCGGCGGGCCAGATCGGGCCGGACTGCTCCTGCCCCTCGACGTGGTCGGCGGGGGCGTCCTCCGGGTCGCCCGGTCCGGGCTCCAGCAGGGCGACCGCGTCGGGCAGCTGCTCCGCGAGCACGGTGGCGAGGGTGCGCCCGTGCTCCAGCAGGTCGGCGTAGACGGCCCGGCCGGCGAAGGCGGCGGCCAGCGCGCGCAGCACCGCGGGGCGGTCGCCCGGGGATATCGCCAGCCGGTGCCGGGGGTGGCGGTCGGGCACGATGCCGTGCGCGACACCGGCCGCCCGCAGTGCGTCGGCCACCTCGGCCAGGTTGCCGTCCCGGCGGTCGGCGGGCAGCAGGGTGCGGTGCGTCTCGGCCAGGTGGCCGCCGTGGCGGACGACGTCGGTGAGGGAGCCGAGCAGCTCCTCCTCCAGGGCGGACCGCTCCCGGCTGAGCTGCTCGTACGGCGGCTCCCGGTCCTGCGGCGCCTGCGGAGCGTCCTGCTCCTCCGGCGAGCCCGCCCCCTCGTGGGCACTCGCCCGGTCCTGCGCGTCCGGCCCGGTCTCCCCGGTGGCGGGCCCGGTGGTGGCGGGTTCCCCGGACCGCCCGGCCTCCTCCCGCCGGCCGTCCTGCGGCAGGGCGGCCTCCTGCGGCGCCGGGACCGGTTCGCCCGACGCGTCGGCGGCGGGGCCGGAGGCCGGATCCCCGGTCGGCCGGGCGCGGCGCGCCAGCGCGGTCAGCGGGCGCATCCTGGCGGCGAGGTTGGCCGGGCGAATGGGCAAGGGAAACTCCAGGTGCTCATGGTCGGGCGTCGGGCATTTCTCGCGCACCCCTCGGCGGGGGCTCTCGGCCCGAACGGCCGGGATCGTTCTCCTCACGCTTCCGGAGTGGTCGTCGGAGCAGCGGGCGGGCCGGCGGTCGGGGTCGGCGGTGCTTCTCCGGCATTCCTTTCGAGGGTCTCGCGGCACCCGGTCCGGGCGCAGGTCGGAGCGGGTCTCCGGTTCGGACGAGATCGTATGCGACCGAGGGAATTTTGTGTCGAGCCACGGTAACGATCAAGCGTCCTTTTGGTCTTGGGTGAACCACGGGCCGGCCACCGGCCGTTCGGTCCGCCCGATTTCGGGGGGTGTGCGATCGGCCTGAGGGAACGTCATCAATTCGCCGGTTCACCCGATTTGTCGCCGGCGTGCGCTGCTCCCCTTCCGGGTCGTGGCGACTTTCGCCATGGCCCGGTCGGCGCGCGACGGGTGGGATCCGCGCCCCCCGGCCGGGCGCGGCGGCGTGTCGGAAGCTCTCGGGGGCCTGCATATGCAGGCCATCGACATATGCAGGAAGTTGGCCTATGGTTCTCGCCAGGCGGGCGGCCGGCTCCGGAGAACGGACGAGCCGTGGGGATGGGTGCCCGCCGTGCATCCGTGGTCCGGCACCGGCCGGGCCGTCCGACGTACGTGGGAGGACCGCAATGCGCCACCGTTCCCGTTCACCCAGGCTGCTCGGCATCGCGATCGCCGTCGTCGTGGGCCTCGGCCCCGGCGTGGCGCCGGCGGTCGCCGGGCCGGTCACCGCACCGGCCGGGGGGCCCGCGGCGGAGGCCGACCCGGTGCCGGGTCTGGTCGCCGGCGGGGGGACCGACGCCCCGCAGCTGGTCACCGGCCTGGCCGACGCGGCCCCGGGCGCCGGCCCGGCCGACGCCGCCCGCGCCCACCTGACCGCCCACCGTGACCGCTACCGGGTCGATCCCGCGCAGCTCGTCGAGGCCGGCGTCGAGCGGGCCGCCGACGGCCGCAGCACCGTGCGGTTCGCGCAGCGGCACGCGGGCCTGCCGGTCCTCGGCGCCGTCTACCTGGTCCACCTGGCCGGTGAGGGCGACGCGCGGAGGGTCGAGTCGGTCGGCGGCAAGTACTTCACCGGGCTGACCGTTCCCGCCGTGCAGGCCGTGCCCGACGAGGTGCTGCGCGGGGTCGCGCTCGGTGCGGGCGGCGGGCACGGCGCCCCGGCGGGCGCCGCCGAGGACCACGGCCTCGTGGTGCTGCCCGACGGCGCCGGCCGGCTCGTCCGCCACTTCACCGTGCGCGGTTCCGGCCCGGCCGCGGCCCCGGGCACGGCGCGCGAGGTGTACGTGGACGCCACCACCGGCCAGGTCGCGCTCGACCACGGCTCGCGCGCCCCGGAACGGGCCGCCGCCACCACCGGCGCCGCCGCCGCGGGCGTCGAGCCCGCGACCGGCACCGCCCCGGACGCCTTCGGCCGCTCCGTCACGGTGAACGTCGGCCGACTGCCGGACGGCACCTACCAGCTCACCGACGCCACCCGCGCGGCCGTGATCAACACCTACGACGCGAACGGCCGCGACGAGTACGACTTCAAGCGCGGCATCCCCGACGACCTCCGCCCGGTCTCCTCGGCGACACCGGCGTTCCCGGCCTCGTCCGGTGCGAGCGGTGCCACCGACGCCCACCTCAACGCCGCCGCCGTCCTGAACTTCTACCGGGAGCGCCTCGGCCGCGGCGGGATCGACGGCAGGAACGGCTCGGTCGTCTCGGTGGTCAACCCGACCAGTGACGGCCAACCGCTGCGGAACGCCTTCTGGGACGGCGAGAAGATGATCTACAGCGGCCCCAGCGAGAAGGAGCACCCCTTCTCCGTCGCCCTCGACGTGGCCGGCCACGAGATGACCCACGGCGTCGTGGAGCACACGGCCGGGCTGATCCTGATGGGGCAGGCCGGCGCGCTCGACGAGGCCGTCGCCGACTACTTCGGCAACGCGATCGAGGTGACCACCCGGGGGATCCCGATGGACGACCCGCGCGCCGCCCTGCTCGGCGAGAGCCTCTGCCGCACCGGCACCCCGGAGTCCTGCGCCGGCCGCCGGCTGGACGACCGCCGCACCACCGTGGACGACTACGTCGGCGTGGCGGCGGACACCGACAGCGCGGGTGTGCACCTGAACTCCACCATCGTCGGCGGGGCGCTCTGGGACCTCCGGCGCACCCTCGACCCGCTCGTCGCCGACCGCCTGGTCTACCGCGCGCTCAGCGAGTACCTCACCCCGGCCGACGACTTCGTCGACGCCCGCAACGCGGTGCTCGCCGCGGGCCGGGCCAACGGCCTCGACCGCGCCCAGCTGCGCAAGGTGGCCGCGGCGTTCGACGCGCACGGGATCAAGCAGGGCTGGGAGCGCCGGATCGGGACGGACAGCCGCACGCTGCTGCGCGACGTCTCCAGCCCGAGCATCTCCCCGGACGTCGCGGGCGGCCGGTGGGTGGCCTCGACCACCCCGGAGTCCGGCGCCCGGGGCCTGCTCGCCGTCTTCACCGGTCCCGTCGGCGGTTCCGCCGGACCCGTCCGGCTGAGCGAGGCGGACGGCCGTGCCCACGGCTGGGCCGCCACCGACGGCACAACGGCCGCCTGGGTGGCCAGCGGACCGGGCCCCGACGGCGTGTACGGCTCGGAGGTGCTGGCCCGCCCGCTGGACGGCGGACCGGTCCGCAGCCTGCGCAGGACGTCGAGCCAGTACCTCTCGGGCGTCCGGGTGTCCGGCGGGACGGTCGCCTTCGTGGCGAACGACTTCGCGACCGGCCGCTCCCTGCCCGTCGTCGCGCCGCAGGGCGGCCCGGCCACCGAGATCCCGCTGCCCGACGGCCACGGCGCGTCCGGGCTCTTCCTCCGGGACGGCCTGCTCGCCTGGACGGAGACCTGGGAGGAGGGTGAGCGGACCGTGTACGCGGTGACCGTCTACTCGCTCGCGGCCGGAAAGGTGATCTCCCAGCGGGTGGCGGGGGGCGCGAACACCACCGCCACCATCAGGGCCGACGGGGTCCGGCTGTCGGGCGGGCGCCTGTACTGGGTGGAGACCCCCATGGGCCGCGGCAACAGCGGTGCGATCCGCTCCGCCGCCGCCGACGGGTCCGGCGGTGTGACCGACCTGCTCGCGCCCGGCACGGCCGGCCGTGCCGGGATCACCGGCCTCACCGTCACCGACCGGGCCATCACCTTCGCCGACTTCCGCCCCTGGGAGGGCGGCGCCGTCACCAACGCGCAGCTGCCGAAGATCTGGCAGCTCCCGCTCGCCGGCGGCACCCCCCAGCGGTTCTCCTGCAACCGCGGCGGCCAGTACATGCCGGTGGCCGACCGGGGCACCCGGGTGCTCTGGCTGGACGCCACCGCCGGCCGCACCGACCTGGTCGTGCGCGAGCGCGCGGCCGGCACCTGCTGACCGGAGGACGGCTGCCCCGGGGTCCGATCCAGGGCGCCCGACCCCGCGCCCGGACCCCGTCCGCCCCGGTCTCCCGCCCGGCCGCTGCATGCCCGCAGCGGCCGGACGGGGCCGTTCCGCTCCCGCGGCCCCGGGCCCGGGACGGTTCCCCGGGCCCGGGACCGCACCGCGGCCGGCGGGGATCAGCAGGTGACGGTGCCCCGGCGCAGCGCGTGGCCGCCGGTGTTGCTGTCGTCGGACCAGTAGACGGGCTTGCTGCCGCCCACGCAGTCGGCGGCACCGGCGACGGCGAAGCCCTCGTTGTTGAGGTTGGCCATCCCGGTCGGACGGTTGTAGACGGCGACGGTGGCGAACACGCCCGAGGCGTTGACCCGGAGCGTGCGGTGCTGGCCGTTGCAGGTGTCGTCGCAGACCACCCACAGGCGCGAGGCCTGCGGCTCCCACTGGACCTCCATCACCCCGGCCAGACCGGTGGTGATCGAGGCGACCCGGGTGAAGGTGCCGCTGTCCTGGAGGACGAAGCCGTACACGTTGCCGGTGCCCTCGACGCCGACGAAGAACACGCCGCCGGTGTGCGCGCCGTACCCGGCCGGGTCGTACGCCGCGCCCGTCGACTCGTCCTTGAAGCCGGCGGCGGTCAGCGCGCCGTCGGGGATCCAGGTGACGCCTTCGAGACCGGCGTTGGAACCGACCGCCGGCAGGTTCGCGGTGAGGTTCCACTCCTTGGTGGCGGTGAGCGTGGTGCCGGTGCCGCTGACGTCGTAGCGCAGCACGGACAGCCGGCTGGTGCCGGACACGTCGCCGTTGCGCTCGCTGGAGACGAAGACCCCGCCCGCCGCACCGGCGGAGGTGAGCGTCACGCCCTCGCTGTCCGGGGTGCCCGAACCGCCCGGGAAGCGCAGCGTCTTGCCGGAGGTCCAGCCGTTGGCCGTGTCGGGCTTCCAGCCGCCGGAGCCGTCCGGCACCAGCCGCCAGAGCTTGCCGGAGTTCTGCGCGCCCCACAGCACGGCGCCCTCCGGGTACAGACCGCTGAGGTCGGTGCCGAAGACGTTGGCGGCGTCGGCGTTGGCGACGCCGCTGCCGCCCGGCCAGGCGACGGGGGTGCCGCCGCCGGAGCCGCAGCTGTTCGGCGCGCCCAGGGTGAGCTGCGCCTGGGCGAACGCGCCGGTCCCGTCGGGACAGCGCGACCAGGACGGCGAGGAGTGGGTGCTCCAGGTGAAGCTGTCGACCAGGGTGCTGCCGCCCGGCAGGTACAGCCGGGCCTTGTCGGCGGAGCCGAGGCCGAAGGCGTTGTGGACGTCGAAGGCCTTGAACGCGCCGGCCGCGAGCGTGGTGCCGGCGGCGATCGTGTACGACGAGCTGTTGTTGTCGTCCTTGAGGACCCAGCCCGAGAGGTCGACGGAGGCGGTGCCCTTGTTGACGAGCTCGATCGAGTCGTTGACGGTTCCGGTGGTCACCACCTCGTTGATCCGGATGTCGTCGGCCGGCGCGGCGGTCGCGGGGGAGACCCCGGACACTCCGGTGGCCAGCACGGGGCCGACGGCGGCGGCGAGGAAGAGAGCGAGACTGCGGCGTCGGCGCGGGGCGCGCGATTCGGTCACGGTGTCCGTCCTGGGTGTCGTGCTGACAGGGCGGGACCACGGTCCCGGTGGTTCACCAACGCTGGCACTCCGGAGAGCGAGCGTCCTGTGAACGACGGACGAACCACATGCGCACGGTCACCGGCCGGGAGCGGTGCGCATCCGTCCGGCCCGTCCGCGGCACGGGGGAGGAACGCGGCACGGGAGAGGAACGCGGCACGGGAGAGGAACCGGCGATGCGTCCCATACTCCGGACAAATTCCGCAAAACAGCATCAACCGGTCGGAGGGCGGGTACGGGGACCAATGGCCCGGCCGCAGAGTCCCACGGCCGGTACCGCCCGCCGGGCGGTACCGGCGGGACCGGCACCGCCCGGAGCGGCCGGACAGGGCATTCCGGAGGGCGCCACGAAGCGCGAGCGGCATCCCGCGCCGCGCGGTCCGGGGCTCTCCACGACCGCCCGGGAGGACTACCGTGTCCACCACCCTCGATACCGGCCGGCCGCCGGCCCCGGACCTCACGGACCCGCCGGCCCCCGCGCCGCCCGGCCTTCCAGCCGAGCCGCCTTCCGATCTGCCGCCGCGTCCCACCGAGGCCGAGCTGCGGGTCATGGGCAAGACCGAGGCCCGCGGACTCAGCGACGCGCTCTTCCTGCGCCTCGCCGGCCTCGCCCGGGAGTCGCACGCCTACAGCTACGTCCGCGGCACGGTGATCGAGCTCAACATGCCGCTGGTGCGCTTCATCGCCGGCCGCTTCCGCCACCGCCCGGAGGACATGGACGACATCCTCCAGGTCGGCACCGTGGGCCTGATCAAGGCGGTCGACGGCTTCGACCCCGGGCGCGGCGTCGAGTTCGTCACCTACGCCATCCCCACCATCGCCGGTGAGATCAAGCGGTTCTTCCGGGACACCTCCTGGCCGGTGCGGGTGCCGCGCCGGATGCAGGAGTTCTACCTGACCGTGGCCCGGGGCTCCGACCGGCTGGAGCAGCGGCTCGGCCGGCTGCCGCGCCCCGAGGAGATCGCCGAGGACCTCGGCCTGGCCGTCGAGGACGTCGTCGAGGGACTGGTCGCGGGCCGGGTCTACCGGCCGAACTCGCTGGACGCGCTGCGCGACCAGGACACCGACGAGTCCGGCAGCGCCCTGCTGGACCGGCTCGGCTCCTGCGACCCCGGCCTCGACCTCGCCGAGTTCCGCGCCGCCGTCCGGCCGCTGCTCGAACGGCTGCCGCACCGCGAACAGCTCGTGCTGGAACTGCGGTTCTGGGAGGACCGCACGCAGTCCGAGATCGCCGAGCGGATCGGCGTCTCGCAGATGCACGTCTCGCGGCTGCTCTCCGCCACCCTCGCGCACCTGCGCGAGGCCCTGGAGGACCGGGACGCGGCGGGCTGGGCGGACGACGTCCCGGATCCGTCGGCGGCCCCGCACCCGCCCCGCGCACCGGACGCGCCGGGCACCCGGCCCGGGCCGGGCCACTCCGCCTGACCTCCCCTTCCCCGATCGGCGCCCCTTCCGGCGTTTCAGGCCCCCCGCAGCGGTTAGCCGCGCTGTGGGGGGCCTTCGGCACCCTCCCACGGGCCGGTGGGTCACGGACCGTGCCGCGCCCACCCGCGCCGGGTCGCGTGAGCCGCTCCGGCCCCACGAACAGGAGCACCCGCCATGGCCCGCCGCCCGCCCGGACCCCTCCGAGGGGACCTCGGTCACCCCGGACCGGATCCCGGACTCACCACCCGCACCCGGCCGTGGGCCGGCGGCACCCTCCTCACGCTGTGCGGGGAACTCGACCTGGACACCGTCCCCGTGCTGCGCGCCGCCCTCGACCCCGCGCTCGCCGGGCCCGGCGGCACCGTCCTGATCGACTGCGCCGACCTCTCCTTCTGCGACTCCACCGGCCTGAGCGCCCTGCTGGAGGCCGCGGGCAGGGCCACCGCGTGCGGCGGCCGGCTCGAACTCGTCCGCCCCCGGCCGCTGGTCCGGCGCGTCCTCGAACTCACCGGCGCCACCGATGCGTTCCGGGTCCTCGACGACCTGCCGCTCCGGTCCGCGACCCCCCGCCCGGGACCCGACCCCGAGGAGGAACGATGACCACCACCCCTGCTGCGCTCTTCGACGTCGACGGGACGCTGCTCGACACCACCTACCTGCACACCCTCGCGTGGTGGGAGGCGCTTCGCCAGTACGACCGCGCCGTTCCCGCCGCCCGGGTGCACCACGCCGTCGGGATGGGCGCCGACCGGCTGCTCGACCACCTGCTGGGCGAGGACCGCGACCGCGGCGACGACGAGGCCGTCACGGCCGCCCACGACGCCCTCTACGCCCGCCACTGGCCGGTGGTGCGGCCCCTGCCCGGCGCCGCCGACCTGCTGCGCGCCTGCGCCCGCCGCGGCTGGCGGGTCGTCCTGGCGAGCTCCGCCTCCGAACGCGAACTGACCGCGCTGCGCGGCGCCCTGGACGCCGACGACGTCATCGCGGCCGTCACCGCCGCGGACGACGTCGCCGCGACCAAACCCGAACCGGACCTCGTCCGGGCCGCGCTCGACCGTGCCGACAGCGCCCCCGACCGGGCCGTCTTCGTCGGCGACACGCTGTGGGACGTCATGGCGGCCGGCCGGGCCGGAGTGGCCTGCGTGGCCGTCGGGACCGGCGGGCACTCCGCCCGCGACCTGCTCGGCGCGGGTGCCGCCGAGGTCCACGCCGACACCGCCGAACTGCTGGCCGGCCTGGACGACAGCCTGCTCGGCCGCCCGCCCCTGCCCGGCTGACCACCCCGCGCGCCGCACCCGGCGCGCACGCCGCCCGGCCCGGCAGCCGTCACGACGAGGCGGCCCTGCGGCCGCGGCCCGGCGACGTGCTGCTGTCCGCGACGCTCGGCCTCCCCGGGGCCGCCCGCCGCCGGAGCCCGCTGTCCGCTCGGCGCCCGCCCGTGCCGGAGGCATCCGGCCGGCGGGTGCCGGGCCCGCCGCAGCGCCGCACACCGACCCGGGCCCGGCCGTCTGTCCGGACCGCGTCGCGGCCCGGCTGACCGATGGGCTCCCGCCGGTCGGCCACGGTCTCCTGATGGTCCCGCGGGTCCCGGAGCCGGCCCGGCCGTGACGCCCCGGCCGTGACGCCCCGGCCGTGAGGGACCGGCCATGAGGGACCGGCGTAAGGGCGAGGCCCCGGCGATCCGGGCCGGACGCCTGCGGCGGCGCGCCCGGTGCGAGCTCCGTCGGCGTTGTCCCGGCCCGGTGTCCGTCCTCCGGCGGGCCCGGTGTCCGTCCTCAGGCCGGGCCGGGGCCCGGCCTGACGGGCGGCCGCGGCCGGGGTCAGGCCGTCCCGGGCCTGCGAAGCTCCAGGTGCCCGGACAGCACCCGGGCCCGGAGCACCGGCTGCGGGGCGGTGGCCGGGCCCCGGACGGCCTCGCCGTCGCGGAGCCGGAACTCGCTCCCGTGCCACGGACAGCGCAGGCATCCGTCCACCACGGTGCCCTCGGAGAGCGGCCCCGACAGGTGGGTGCAGCGTTCGGCGAGCACGTGCCAGTCGTCCTCCCCGCCGCGCACCACGACCGCCGCCGGTCCGTCGACCGTGCGCCGGACCGGCTCGCCGACCGGGAAGTCCTCGACCGGGCCGACCCCGGTCCAGTCCGGGGGTGCCGACAGGTCGGCGTCGGCCGCCCGGTCGGGGCCCGCTGCCTGCCGGTACGACAAACGGCCGCCCAGCACACCGCCCGTCATCACGGCCGCCGGCCCGGCGAGGCCGACCAGCCTGCCCCGGAGCCGGCGCCGGCGGCAGCGGGCCGACAGCGAGGCGGCGAACAACAGCACGCCGGTGGTGTTGGCGGCGGCGTGCACCAGGCCGGTCCGGCGGCGCGGCGGATCCAGCCGGGCCCGGTCGGCGCAGCCCGCCACGGCCGCGGGCCCGGCCGTCGCCGGCCCGGCCGCGATCGGTACCCCGGCCGTCCGGCCGTTGCCGGGCAGGGTGTCCAGCAGCTCCGCCGAGATCCAGCAGCCGATCGGCAGCCGGCCCAGCGCGGGGTGCAGCGGATGGCCGAGCCACACGCCGTGCGGCAGGTCGCGGTAGGGGCCGAGCGGCAGTCCGTCGATCGCCCGGGCGAGCGGTGCGGCGGGCCGGTCGAGGAAGCGCCAGTCGGCCGGCGCGTCCAGGCCGTGGCGCGGCCGCCGGGACCAGGGGCGGCTCTGCGGGGTGTCGTACGGGGAAGTGTCCGTACCGGGCGGCCGGCCGCCGGGACGCCCGGCAAACCGGGGAACGGTCGTCCGCCCGCCGCGGGAGGGTGTCCCGGCGGTCCGTGCGGGGACCCGGGTCCGTTGCTTCCGGCAGGGGCGTGCGCCGGTTCGGTGCACGCCCCGGGGCCGGTTCAGCGGGCGGCCGCCGCCATGCTCTCGCGCACCGTGACCAGGCACGGATCGCAGTAGCGGTCGGGCACTCCGGCGGGCCCGTCCAGGCCGTTCGGGACCACCCGGCGGGACAGCTCCAGCAGCTGTCCGCAGAGCGCCGTCGACGCGTCGTCCTTCGACACCACGTGCCACATCAGGCCCTTCGGTTCCACCGCCGGATCGGTCTCGGCCCACATCTCGTACACGACTGCCTCCCGGAGCAGGGGATCGGGCTTCCCATGCAATCCCGGGCGGCGCCGGTCGGCCACCGGGTGGCACCCACTGGGACGTTTCCGGTGAACCGGCACGATTGCCGCGGCCCGGGCGGGGCAGGCGCACCGTCGAGGCCGGGAAGGGCCCGGCCGCGCGAGAGCGCATTCAGCAGGGAGGCACCGGATGAGCATGGTGAAGGAGTCGGTGGACGTCGACGTGCCGCTGCACGCCGTGTACGACCAGTGGACGCTCTTCGAGGAGTTCCCCCGGTTCATGGAGGGGGTCGAAGCCGTGACCCAGCTGGACGACCGCCGCAACCACTGGCGGACCAGCATCGGCGGTGTCACCCGTGAGTTCGACACCGAGATCATCGACCAGCTGCCGGACGAGCGCATCGCCTGGCGGACCGTCGGCGGCGAGGTCGACCAGAAGGGCGTCGTCAGCTTCCACCGCATCGACGACGCGCACACCCGGGTGAGCCTGGCCATCGACCACCGGCCGGAAGGCATGGCCGAGAAGGCCGGCAGCGCCCTGGGCATGGTCGACCGGAGGGTCAAGGGCGACCTGCGGAGGTTCAAGGACTTCATCGAGGAACGGGGGCGCGCGGAAGGGGGCTGGCGCGGCCGCATCAGCCCGAGCTGAGCGCCGCCCCCCGCGGGTCGGCGGATCGCCGGCCACGGGCGGCCGGTGCGCCGGACGCTCCTGGTCCTCACCGGGCGCCATGCCCGGCACCGGGCCCTCGGGGCCCTCCGTCGGGCCCTCCGTGGGGCGTCGGCCGGCATCCCCGGGCCCGTGGTCCGGCACTCGTCGGTGCCCCCGCGGCTCCTGGCGGGCTTCTCGCACCCGCCGTGACCTGCGACTGTCCTGCGGCCGCCCCGTACGTCCGGGGCGTCGCGATCGTGCCGCCCGGAACCGGCATGCTCCGGGCCCGCCCGGGTACCCGCCCGCTTCCGGGGAGGGCGAACCCGCCCTGCCCCCGCCGCCCGGGAGGCGGC
The DNA here is from genome assembly GCF_042261735.1 of Kitasatospora sp. NPDC056327. Lineage (NCBI taxonomy): Bacteria > Bacillati > Actinomycetota > Actinomycetes > Kitasatosporales > Streptomycetaceae > Kitasatospora > Kitasatospora sp. NPDC056327. The sequence continues at coordinate 17,659 of NZ_JBHJRC010000164.1, forward strand.
CGACAAGGAGGCCGACATGACGCACGACAGCAAGGCCCTGGCGATCGTGACCAACTACGGCGTGGAACAGGACGAACTCCTCGTCCCACTGCGCCACCTGCGCGAGCGCGGTGTGCACGTCGACATCGCCGCCGCCGAGGACGACGACATCCGCACCCTCGTCCGGGACGAGGAACCCGGCGAGACGGTCCGCCCCACCCACACCCTCGGCGAGGTCGACGCGGACGGCTACGACCTGCTGCTGATCCCCGGCGGCACCCTCAATGCCGACGCCCTGCGCCTGAAGCCGGAGGCCGTCGAACTGGTCCGGGCCTTCAGCCGCGCCGGCCGCCCGATCGCCGCCATCTGCCACGGCCCCTGGCTGCTGGCCGAGGCGGGCGTCGCCGACGGCAAGCGCCTGACCTCGTTCCCCTCCCTGCGCACCGACCTCACCAACGCGGGCGCCGAGTGGACGGACGAACCGCTGGTCGAGGACGACACGGGCGGCTGGCACCTCGTCACCTCCCGCGACCCCGACGACCTCCGGGACTTCACCCGGGGCATCGACGCCGCGCTGCGCGGGGTCGCACCGTCCGCCGGCCTGGCCGGGTAGTCGCGAACCCCGGCCGGTCGGGGCCGGTCGGGCGCGCGGCAACAGGCCGGCGGCGAAGGCCCCGCCGGGCACGCCCGGCGGGGCCT
>NZ_JBHJRC010000165.1:0-18329 GCF_042261735.1 Kitasatospora sp. NPDC056327
GCCGGACCACGTCCGGCGCCCCCTCGGGCGTTCCCCCTCCCCGCGCCGCGGGGAGGGGGAGCACCGGCCGCGTCAGCGGGCCCCGGCGGCCCGGTCGACGGCCTGCGCCTTCAGCGCCCGCTCCACGCCGGCCCGCGACTCGACGACCTGGCGCCGCAGCGCCGGCGCCGGGTCCGCCCCGGCGAGCCAGGCGTCGGTGGCGTCCAGCGTGCCCTGCTCGACGAGCAGCCCCGGGTAGAGGCCGACGATGATCTGCTGCGAGATCTCGTGGCTGCGGGTCTCCCAGACGGCCTTGACCGCCGCGAAGTACTTCTCCGCGTACGGCGCCAGCAGCTCGCGCTGGTCGGCCTGCTGGAAGCCGCCGATCACCGCCGCCTGCACGTAGTTGGTGAGCGTGTCCGACTCCACGACGGACGCCCAGGCCTCCGCCTTCGCCTCGGCCGTCGGCCGGGCGGCCCGGCAGCTGGCCGCGTGCTCCTGGCCGGCCGCGGTGTTGTCGCGGGCCAGCTCGGCGTCGATCGCGGCCCCGTCGGCCCGGCCGGTCGCGGCGAGGCGGCCCAGCAGGGTCCAGCGCAGCTCGGTGTCCACGGCCAGGCCGGGGATCGCGGCGCTGCCGTCCAGCAGCCCGGCGAGCAGCCCGAGCTGACCGTCGGTGCGGGCGACGGCGGCCAGCGCCCGCGCCCAGGAGAGCTGGTGGTCGCTGCCCGGCTCGGCGGCGCGCAGCGCCTGCTCGGCGGCCCCGGCCCAGCGGGCCAGGCCCTCCTCGCGCCAGGCCGGGTCGGCGTAGCCGTCGAGCGCCTGCTTGACCTGGCGCTGCACCGACTGGACGACGCCGATGTCGCTCTCCCGCGGCAGGCCGGAGAGGGCCAGCGTCAGGTAGTCGCGGGCGGCCAGCTCGCCGTCGCGGGTCATGTCCCAGGCGGAGGCCCAGCACAGCGCGCGCGGCAGCGCGTCGGGGAAGCCGCCGAGGTTCTCGGTGACCACGGCCAGGGAGTCCTCGTCCAGGCGCACCTTGGCGTAGGACAGGTCGTCGTCGTTCAGCAGGATCACCGCGGGGCGGTGCCGGCCGACCAGCTCCGGCACCTCGGTGCGCGGGCCGTCGACGTCCAGTTCGATCCGGTCGGTGCGCACCAGCGCGCCGTCGTTCAGCTCGTAGAGGCCGACGGCGATGCGGTGCGGCCGGAGCACGGCCTCGCCCTTGGCGCCGGCCGGCAGCGCCGGGGCGTCCTGCAGCACGGCGAAGGACTCGATCGTGCCGTCCGTGTTCAGGGTCAGCGCGGGCCGCAGCACGTTGATGCCGGCGGTCTCCAGCCAGGCGGCGGACCAGGCCTTGAGGTCGCGCCCGCTGGCCTCCTCCAGCGCGCCGAGCAGGTCGCCGAGCCGGGTGTTGCCCCAGGCGTGCCGCTTGAAGTAGGCGCGCACGCCCTCGAAGAAGGCGTCCTGGCCGACGTAGGCCACCAGCTGCTTGAGCACCGAGGCGCCCTTGGCGTAGGTGATGCCGTCGAAGTTGACCTGGACGTCCTCCAGGTCGTTGATCTCGGCCATGATCGGGTGGGTGGACGGCAGCTGGTCCTGCCGGTACGCCCAGGTCTTCATCTGGTTGGCGAAGGTGGTCCAGGAGTTGGGCCACCGCGAGCCGGGCGCCTCGGCCTGGCAGACCGCCTCGGCGTAGGTGGCGAACGACTCGTTCAGCCAGAGGTCGTTCCACCACTCCATGGTGACGAGGTTGCCGAACCACATGTGGGCGAGCTCGTGCAGGATCGTCGCGGCGCGGGCCTCGTACGCGGCGTCGGTCACCTTGGACCGGAAGACGTACTGGTCGCGGATGGTGACGGCGCCCGCGTTCTCCATCGCGCCGGCGTTGAACTCCGGCACGAACAGCTGGTCGTACTTGGGGAACGGGTAGGGGAAGTCGAACTTCTCCTGGAAGTAGTCGAAGCCCTGCTTGGTGACCTCGAAGATCGCCTCGGCGTCCAGGAACTCGCGCAGCGAGGGCCGGCAGTAGATGCCCAGCGGCACCTTCTGCTCGCCGTTCTCGTAGGCGTCGAAGACCCCGACGTAGGGGCCGGCGATCAGCGCGGTGATGTACGAGGAGATCCGGCCGGTGGGCTCGAAGCGCCAGACGCGGCTGTCCCCCTCGCCCCGGGGCTCGGGGGTGGGCGAGTTGGAGACCACGGTCCAGTCGGCCGGCGCGGTCACGGTGAAGGTGAAGGCGGCCTTGAGGTCCGGCTGCTCGAAGTTCGCGAAGACCCGGCGGGCGTCCGGCACCTCGAACTGGGTGTAGAGGTAGGTCTCGCCGTCGACCGGGTCGACGAACCGGTGCAGGCCCTCGCCGGTGTTGGTGTAGGCGCACTCGGCGACGACGCGCAGCTCGTTCTCGGCGGCGAGGTCCGCGAGCGCGATCCGGCTGTCGGCGAAGCAGGCGTTGTCGAGCCGCTCGCCGTTGAGGACGATCTCCTCGACGCTCGGGGCGACCAGGTCGATGAAGGTGGCCGCGCCCGGGGTGGTGGCGGTGAACCGGACCACGGTGGTGGACCGGAACGTGCCCCCCTCTCGGGCCGAGCCCAGGTCGAGCTCGATGTCGTACGCGTCCACGTGCAGGAGGTCGGCCCGGGTGCGGGCCTCCTCGCGGGTCAGGTTGGTGCCGGGCACTCGCAGGACTCCTTCGTCTGGCTTTTGCCAGGCATCCTGTCATGCCCGCCCGCCGGTTCCGCTGGGCCGTGCCCGGATGCGGCGCGGGCGGGGCGTCCACGGACCGTCGGCCCGTGGACGCCCCGCCCGGGGCGCCGTTACTTCTTGACGTACTTGAACACCGGGGATTCGAAGCTGCCGCGGGAGAACCCGTACAGCGACCCGTCCGAGTTCATGACGAACTCGTTGGTGCTCATGCCGATGTTGAACGCGGAGCTCTTGCCGACGGTGAGGTTGCCGAGCTCGGTCACCGCGCCGTCGGCGGGGGCGAGCGTCACCAGCTTGGCGTCGTTGCCGTAGCCCATGTCCAGGATCGCCCGGACCTTGCCCTCCTTGTCGGTGGCGGAGACCAGCCGCAGACCGTCCTTGGCCTTGCCGTCGGTCGACCAGAGCCGCTTGCCGGTGTTCAGGTCGTACGCGTTGATCGCCGGCTTGCTGGGGTTGGTCTGCACGTACAGGGTGGTGCCGCTGACCACGCTCTGGGTGAAGGCGTCGGCCAGGCCGCTGAGCCGCAGGGTGTCGTAGCCGGGCTCCTTGACGGGCATCTGGGTGCCCGGCTTGTTGGTCTTGTCGAACGGGAGCACGTAGTCGCCGTTCGGACCGCTGGACATCGACACCACCAGGGGCTGGTCGGAGAGCACCTTGTCGACGCGCTCGATGCTGCCGCCGAGCGTGATCGGCGCGGGCGAGGTGACCTTGCCGCTGTCCGTCTCGACGATCACCAGCTGCGACTTGACGGTCGTGTTGAGGCCGTAGCAGCGGTCGGTGACCACGATCTGCGCGCCGGCGGCGGTGCCGTAGACGTTGCAGTCCTTCTCGCGCGGCTGGAAGGACCAGACCGCGGAGCCGTCGGCGACGTTCACCGCGGCGGCCGTGTTGGCGCCGATGCCGACCACCTTGTCGGTGATGGTCAGGGTGGGGGAGCTCATCCGGCTCTGCCCGACCTTGACGGTCCAGGACAGCTTCCCGGTGTTGAGGTCCACGGCGGCGATGGTGGAGCAGTCGCTGTCGCCGGTGTTCAGCGAGATCGCGGCGACGTGCTTGGAGTTGGCGTTGTAGGAGGCGGTGCAGAACTCCTTGGCGCCGGAGGGCACCGGGATGCTCCAGGCCTCCTTGCCGTCGGCGGTGTTGACGGCGCGGATGCCGGTGGTGTCGGCGCGCACCGCGACCTTGTCGGCGCCCCAGATGGCGAGCAGCCGGGTCGAGCCGCTGACCGAGCTGGCGGGCTTGTCGGCCGCCCAGGCCAGGTTGTAGGCCCCGGCCTTGCCGCTGCCACCGCCGCCGGTGGCACCGGTCGACGGCGCCGCGGTGGCCCCGCCGGAGGCGTCCGCGGTGGCCCCGCCGGTGACCTCGCCGGTGGTGCCGCCGGAGGCGGCCGGCGGGTCGTCCTTCTTCTTGTCCTCGTCCGTGAACAGCACGAACAGCGCGGCGACGATGGCGATCGCCAGCACGCCGCCGATGATGCCGCCCCAGACCATCACGGGGTTGCGCTTCGGCGCGGCGGGCACCGGGGCGCCCGGGTAGCCGTAGCCGCCCTGCTGCGGGTAGCCGTACCCGCCGGCGCCGCCGTCCGCGGGCGGTGCGGTGTAACCGTACGGCTGGCCCGCGGCCGGGGCGCCGAACTGCGGCTGGCCCGGGGAAGGGTCGTACGGGCCGACCGGGGCGCCCGGCGGGGGCGGCGTCGGGCCCTGGGCGGGGAAGGCGGGGGCGGTGGGCGCGTAGGCGTACCCGCCCGCGGCCGGTGGCGCGGCGGGCGGCGCGGCCGGGGCCGGCGGCGCGGCCTGGCCGGGGACCGCGGCCCCGTCGAGCTGTGTCTGCTGGTCCGCCACGGCGGCCGGGTCGACGCCGCCCGGCTTGCGTCCGAGCGAGACGCCCCGGTTGTCCGGACCGCTGCCGGGAGCTTCGCCAGCCCCCGGTGTAGGGTGATCCCCTGCCATCTGATGCCCCGTCATGTCTGGAATCGTCCCGGGTCCGGCGCACGTCCGTGACCGGTGGGACGGGTGAGATTGGGCACCATCGTACGGGGGACCGGTTTTCGCACGGGCGCCGGAACCGGCGGCCCCGGTCGGCCGGGCCCCGACCTGCGGTGCTGTCAACCCGCCGATCGGCCGGTCGACCTGGGAAGCAGCCCGGCGCGGCCCCGGCGCCGCGCCGGCCGTCCGCACCGTTCCTCCGCGTTACCTCCCCCGTGCCCTCACCTTCCCCGGGCCCCGGCACCTCTCTCCCGCCCTCCGCCGCCCTCCCCCCGCGTCACGGCGCCCGCCCGGCGCGATCCCCGGGAGAGGCCCTAGGCTTCAGGACTTGAAGAAGGGGACGCCCGGCGGAGGGGTCCCCGCGCCCTTGGGAGGGTGGATCATGTCGACGGACACACCGGGCTCGCAGTCCTCGCTGCACCGGGCCAACCTGGAGCGGGTGCTCCGCGCGGTGCGGATGGCCGGCTCGCTGACCCAGGCCGAGATCGCCCGCGGCACCGGCCTCTCGGCGGCCACCGTGTCCAACATCGTGCGGGAACTGAAGGAGAGCGGCACCGTCGTGGTGGCCGACACCTCCGCCGGCGGCCGCCGTGCCCGCAGCGTCTCGCTCAGCGGGGACGCGGGCATCGTGGTGGGGATCGATTTCGGCCACACCCACCTGCGGGTCGCCGTCGGCAACCTCGCCCACCGGGTGCTCGCCGAGGAGAGCGCCCCGATGGACGTCGACGTCTCCGCCGCGCAGGGCTTCGACCGGGCCGAGGCCCTGGTCGAGCGGCTGCTCGCGGAGGCCGGCTTCCGCCCGGACAAGGTGATCGGCGTGGGCCTCGGCGTCCCCGGCCCGATCGACGTGGAGACCGGCGCGCTGGGCTCCACCGCGATCCTCCCCGGCTGGACCGGGATCGCGCCCGGCCGTGAGCTGGCCGACCGCCTCGGCCTGCCGGTGCACGTCGACAACGACGCCAACCTCGGCGCGCTCGGCGAGCTGGTCTGGGGCGCGGGCCGGGGCCTGAGCGACCTCGCCTACATCAAGGTGGCCAGCGGCGTCGGCGCCGGCCTGGTGGTCAACGGCCAGATCTACCGGGGACCGGGCGGCACCGCGGGCGAGATCGGTCACATCACCCTGGACGAGGCCGGCCCGGTCTGCCGCTGCGGCAACCGCGGCTGTCTGGAGACCTTCGTCGGCTCGCGCTACCTGCTGAACCTGCTCACTCCCACCCTCGGCGGCGGCCTGACCCTGCCCCGGGTGGTCGAGCTGGCCCAGGCGGGCGACCTCGGCTGCCGCCGGGTGATCGCCGACGCGGGCCGGCAGATCGGTACCGGCGTCGCGACCCTGTGCAACCTGCTCAACCCGCGCCGGGTGATCCTCGGCGGCGACCTCGCGGACGCCGGGGAGCTGGTGCTGGCGCCGATCCGGGACTCGGTGGCCCGCTACGCGATCCCCAGCGCGGCCCGCCAGCTGTCGGTGGTCCCCGGCACCCTGGGCGGCCGCGCGGAGGTCCTGGGAGCGCTGGCGCTGGTGATGAGCGAGGCGGGGGACTCCAGCGCCCTCGCCGTCACCCGGCCCTGACCGCCTTGTCCCGGTGCGGCCCGAACCGCACCGAACCGCACCGACACGCCGGTTTTCCGGCTTCACTCGAAAGAGTGACCTCCGAGGTGGCTGGCGCGTACCGGCCCCCGGCACCGGACGCCCCGCCCGGCGTCCGGTAGGCGGACACTAGACTCGACCGGTCGACACCGGGCGGCGACGCCCGTCGGGCCCCCGCGGTCCGCGAACACTGAACGAGGAGGAACGGGTGGCCCTGCTGACCCGCATTCGGGGACCGCGCGATCTCGACCGGCTCACGCCCGGACAGCTGGCCGCGCTGGCCCAGGAGATCCGGACCTTCCTGGTGACGGAGGTCTCCAAGACGGGCGGCCACCTGGGCCCGAACCTCGGCGTGGTGGAACTCACCATCGCGCTGCACCGGGTCTTCGACTCCCCGCGCGACCGCGTCCTCTTCGACACCGGCCACCAGAGCTACGTCCACAAGCTGCTCACCGGCCGCCAGGACTTCTCCGGGCTGCGCACCAAGGGCGGCCTCTCCGGCTACCCGTCCCGCGCCGAGTCCGAGCACGACGTGATCGAGAACTCGCACGCCTCCACCGTCCTCTCCTACGCCGACGGCCTGGCCAAGGCCAACCAGCTGCTGGGCAGCACCGACCCGGTGGTCGCCGTGATCGGCGACGGCGCGCTCACCGGCGGCATGGCCTGGGAGGCCCTGAACAACATCGCCGACGCCAAGGACCGCCCGGTCGTCATCGTCGTCAACGACAACGAGCGCTCCTACTCGCCCACCATCGGCGGCCTGGCCAACCACCTCGCCACCCTGCGCACCACCCAGGGCTACGAGCGCTTCCTGTCCTGGGGCAAGGACGCGCTGCAGCGCACCCCGGTGGTCGGCCAGCAGCTCTTCGAGACCCTGCACGGCGCCAAGAAGGGCCTGAAGGACTTCATCGCCCCGCAGGGCATGTTCGAGGACCTCGGCCTCAAGTACATCGGCCCGATCGACGGCCACGACCTCACCGCCCTGGAGTCCGCGCTCACCAAGGCGCGCGGCTTCGGCGGCCCGGTGATCGTGCACTGCCTCACCGAGAAGGGCCGCGGCTACCACGCCGCCGAGAACAACGACGAGGACCGCTTCCACGCGGTCGGCGTGATCCACCCGGAGACCGGCCTGCCGATCAAGAGCTCGGGCAAGGACTGGACCTCGGTCTTCGCCGAGGAGATGGTGGCGCTCGGCCACGAGCGCGAGGACATCGTCGGCATCACCGCCGCGATGCTCCACCCGGTGGGCCTGGCCCCGTTCGCGGAGGCCTTCCCGGACCGCATCTTCGACGTCGGCATCGCCGAGCAGCACGCCGTCACCAGCGCCGCCGGCCTGGCCACCGGCGGGCTGCACCCGGTCTTCGCGGTCTACGCGACCTTCCTCAACCGCGCCTTCGACCAGGTGCTGATGGACGTCGCCCTGCACCGGCTGGGCGTCACCTTCGTGCTGGACCGCTCCGGCGTCACCGGCAGCGACGGCGCCTCGCACAACGGCATGTGGGACATGTCGATCCTCCAGGTCGTCCCCGGCCTCCGGCTCGCCGCCCCGCGCGACGCCGACCAGGTCCGCGCCCAGCTGCGCGAGGCCGTCGAGGTCAAGGACGCCCCGACCGTGGTCCGCTACTCCAAGGGCTCGGTCGGCCCGGCCGTCCCGGCGGTCGGTACGGTCGGCGGCATGGACGTGCTGCTCGACGGCCCGCGGGCCGAGGAGGGCCGCCGGGCCGACGTGCTGATCGTCTCGGTCGGCGCGCTCGCCCCGATGTGCCTGGAGGTCGCCGGGCTGCTGGCCGCCGAGGGCATCACCAGCACCGTGGTGGACCCGCGCTGGGTCAAGCCGGTCGACCCGGCGCTGCCCGGCCTGGCCGCCGAGCACCGGGTGGTCGTCACGGTCGAGGACAACGGCCGGGTCGGCGGGGTCGGCACGGCGATCGCCCAGGCGCTGCGCGACGCGGACGTGGACCTGCCGCTGCGCGACTTCGGCATTCCGCAGGAGTTCCTGGACCACGCCTCGCGGCCCGAGATCCTCGCCGAGATCGGTCTCACCGCCCCGGACATCGCCCGTCAGGTGACCGCCCTGGTCTCCCGCCTCGGCGTCGCCGTCCACTGACGGTCATCCGTCCGCCGGAGGTCGTCCGTCCACCGAGGACCGCCCGTCCGCGCCCCCGGGGCGGTGTTCGACAGCTTCGTCACCGTCGTACCGGCCGAGGGCTGATAATCGCACCAAAGGCGGGACCGGCGCTGCCCGCGCCGATCCCGCCCGGTAGGTTGTCATCCGTGCCGACCCCCATCCGATCCCGCCTGACCGCTCTCGCCGAGCGCCTGCCCTTGGGGGTACCCCCGGCCGACGGCTGGGAGCGCGTGCGGACCGGCTACTGGTCGCGGCTGGTGCCGCTGCTCGCCCTGGTCGCCCTGCTCACCCACCTGCCCTCCTTCGTCCGCCCGGTCTGGAGCCCCGACGAGGGCTTCCTGGCCACCCAGGCCCGGATGCTCGCCGACGGCGGCGTGCTGTACGACACCGTGGTGGACCGCAAGCCGCCGCTGCTGCCCTGGCTCTACCAGGCCTGCTTCGCGGTCTTCGGTTCCGCCTCGCTCTGGCCGCTGCGCACCCTGGCGGTGGTCGCCCACCTGGTCACCGCGATCCTGCTGGCCTCGCTCGCCCGCGGGCGCTGGGGCAACCGGGCCGGCGTCGGCGCGGGCCTGCTCTACCTGCTGGCCTCGATCGGGCTCTCGCCCGAGGACACCCAGGCGGCGACCTTCGAGGTCTTCATGCTGCCCGCCATGGTGGCCGCCTTCCGGTACGCCGAGCGCCGCCGCTGGCTGGCGGCCGGCATCGCGGTGGCGCTCTGCTCACTGACCAAACAGACCGGCGGCGCGGTGCTGCTCCCGGTGCTCTGGATGCTCTTCCAGGACGCCAGACGGCGCGGCGTCCGGTGGATCCCCGCCCTGCTGAAGATCGGTTTCGGCTTCACCCTGCCGATAGCGCTGGTCGCGGTGATCCTCACCAAGCCCAAGGGCTTCCTGTTCTGGGTGGTCACCGGCAGCGGCGACTACGCGACCTTCGGCGGCGCCTGGCTGCAGATGACCGGCCGGGCGCTCGGCAACTCGGCGATCCTGCTCGGCGCCGGCCTCGGCTTCCTGCTGCCGGTCGGTCGCCGGCTCTGGCTGAAACACCGGCACCGCCCGCTGCCGGTCGCGGGGGAGGAGCACGGCTCCACCACCGACCTGTGGATGTGGCTGCTCTCCTCGGTCGTCGCGGTCAGCGTCGGCTTCCACTTCTTCGGCCACTACTACCTCCAGCTGATCCCCCCGCTGGTGCTGCTGGGCACCGGGGCGATCGCCACCTCGGCCGTCCGCTGGAAGCCCGTCCTGGTGTACACCACGGCCGCCGCGACCTTCTTCTGGGGCCTGGCGCTGGCCTGGCCGGGGGAGCGGCTGGACCGCACCACCGAGGTGGCCACCGCCGTCGCCGCGCAGACCACCCCCAAGGACACCGTGCTGGTCTGGGGCATGCACCCGGAGCTGTACTGGCTCGCCGACCGCAAGCCCGCCACCCGCTACCTCACAGCCGGTTTCCTCACCAACTACAGCGGCGGCAAGGACGGCAACCTCAACGTCGGCGAACAGTTCTCGATGGCCAACGCCTGGCAGACCTTCGACCAGGAGATCGCCAAGGGCCTGCCCGAGGTGGTCGTGGACGACTCCGGCCTCGCGCCGTACCAGCCCGGCATGATCCCGAAGATCGAGAACCTGCTGGAGACCCACTACGAGATGGTCGGCGTCTTCGCCGACACCGTCGTCTACCGCCTCAAGCGCTGACCGCTCAAGCGCCGACCGCCCCGGGGACCGGACGTCCGGAGCACCGCCCCGGCGCGTGCGAACGCCCCCGGTCCTGTGAACGTCCCGGGGACGCACGCAGGCCCCGGGGGCGCACGGAAAGGGCCCCGGTGACCGATCCGGTCACCGGGGCCCTTCGCCGTCCCGCCTAGGCGGGCACGGAGGCCACGCCGGGGGCGAGGAAGCGCTTGCCGTTCACCCGCTCCGAGACGCCCGTACGGTCCAGGTACGGGGTGATCCCGCCGAGGTGGAAGGGCCAGCCCGCGCCGGTGATCATGCAGAGGTCGATGTCCTGCGCCTCGGCGACGACCCCCTCCGCCAGCATCAGGCCGATCTCCTGGGCGACGGCCTCCAGGGCGCGGTCCAGGACCTGCGCCTCGGTCAGCACGGTGTCGCCGAAGGAGAGCAGTTCCAGCACCTCGGGGTCGAGGACCTGCTTGCCGTCCACCCAGGTGTAGAAGCCGCGCTTGCCGGCCGCGACCACCCGGCCGAGGTTCGCGGAGACGGCGAACCGCTCCGGGAAAGCGCCGTGCAGGGTCTCCGAGACGTGCTGGGCGATGGCCGGGCCGACCAGCTCCAGCAGCACGATCGGGGACATCGGCAGGCCGAGCGGCTCGATGCCCTTCTCGACGGTGGCGATCGGGGTGCCCTCGTCGATGATGCGCTGGATCTCGCCCATGAAGCGGGTCAGGATCCGGTTGACCACGAACGCCGGGGCGTCCTTGACCAGCACCGAGGTCTTGCGCAGCTTCTTCGAGACGCCGAAGGCGGTGGCCAGCGAGGCGTCGTCGGTCCGCTCGCCGCGGACGATCTCCAGCAGCGGGAGGATCGCGACCGGGTTGAAGAAGTGGAAGCCGACGACCCGCTCGGGGTGCTTCAGCCGGGAGGCCATCTCGGTGACCGACAGCGAGGAGGTGTTGGTCGCCAGCACACAGGTCGGCGAGACGACGTCCTCCAGGTCCGCGAAGACGGTCTGCTTGACGCCCATCTCCTCGAACACGGCCTCGATCACGAAGTCGGCGTCGCCGAAGGCCGCTGCCCTGTCGAGCGAGCCGGAGACCAGGCCCTTGAGGCGGTTGGCCTTGTCCTGGCCGATCCGGCCCTTGCCGAGCAGCTTGTCGATCTCGCCGTGGACGTGGCCGACGCCCTTGTCGACGCGCTCCTGGTCGATGTCGGTGAGCACCACCGGCACCTCCAGCCGGCGGGCGAACAGCAGCGCCAGCTGCGAGGCCATCAGACCGGCGCCGACGACGCCGACCTTGTTGACCGGGCGGGCCAGCGCCTTGTCCGGCGCGCCGACCGGGCGCTTGGCCCGGCGCTGCACCAGGTTGAAGGCGTAGATGCCGCTGCGCAGCTCGCCGCCCATGATGAGGTCGGCCAGCGCCGCGTCCTCGGCGTCGAAGCCGGCCTGCAGGTCCTCGTCCTTGACCCGGGCGATGATGTCCAGCGCCCGGTACGCGGCCGGGGCCGCCCCGTGCACCTTGGCGTCGGCGACCAGCCGGCCCCAGGCGACGGCGTCGTCCCAGGCCTTGCCGCGGTCGATCTCCTCGCGGGTGACGGTCACGTCGCCCTTGAGCACCCTGGCCGCCCAGAGCAGCGACTGCTCCAGGAAGTCGGCCGGCTCGAAGATCGCGTCGGCGATCCCGAGCTCGAACACGTCCTTGCCCTTGAGCTGCTTGTTCTGCGCCATCGAGTTCTCGATGATCACCTTGACCGCCCTGGCCGGGCCGATCAGGTTCGGCAGGATGCTGCAGCCGCCCCAGCCGGGGACGAGGCCCAGGAAGACCTCGGGCAGCGAGAACGCCGGTACGCCCGACGACACCGTGCGGTAGTCGCAGTGCAGGCCGACCTCGACGCCGCCGCCCATCGCCGCGCCGTTGTAGAAGGCGAAGGTCGGGACGGGCAGCGCGGCGATCCGCTTGAAGACCTCGTGGCCGCCCTTGCCGATGGCCAGCGCGTCCGCGTGCTCCGCGAGCAGCTCGACGCCCTTGAGGTCGGCGCCGACCGCGAAGACGAACGGCTTGCCGGTGATCGCGGCACCGACGACGGTGCCGGCGGCGGCCTCCGCCCCGACCTGGTCCAGCGCCTCGTTCAGCCTGAGCAGCGAGCCCGGGCCGAAGGTGGTCGGCCTGGTGTGGTCGAAGCCGTTGTCCAGCGTGATCAGCGCCAGCCGGCCGGCCTGCAGCGGCAGGTCCAGGTGGCGCACGTGCGCGGTCGTGACGACCTCGCCGGGGAAGAGCTCGGCGCCGCGGGTCAGCAGCTCGGTCGTGGTGCTCATGCTCACTTACCACCCTCGAAGTGCGGGTTCTCCCAGACGATGGTGCCGCCCATGCCGAAGCCGATGCACATCGTGGTGAGGCCGTAGCGGACGTCGGGCCGCTGCTCGAAGCGGCGGGCCAGCTGGTTCATCAGGCGCACGCCGGAGGAGGCCAGCGGGTGGCCGAAGGCGATCGCGCCGCCGTACGGGTTGACCCGCTCGTCGTCGTCCGCGATGCCGTAGTGGTCCAGGAACGCCAGCACCTGGACGGCGAAGGCCTCGTTGATCTCGAACGCGCCGATGTCGTCGATCGTCAGACCGGCCTTGGCCAGCGCCTTCTCGGTGGCCGGCACCGGGCCGATGCCCATCACCTCGGGCTCGACGCCCGCGAAGGCGTACGAGACCAGGCGCATCCGGACCGGGAGGCCGAGCTCCTCGGCCACGTCCTCGGCGGCCAGCAGCGAGGCGGTGGCACCGTCGTTGAGACCGGCCGAGTTGCCGGCGGTGATGTTGCCGTGCGGGCGGAACGGGGTCTTCAGACCGGCCAGGTTCTCCATCGTGGTGCCCGGGCGCATCGGCTCGTCCACGGTGGCCAGGCCCCAGCCGGTCTCGCCGACCTCGGGGTTGGTGTTGCGGACCGAGACCGGCACCAGGCCGGGCTGGATGTCGCCGTTGGCGTACGCCTTGGCGGCCTTCTCCTGCGAGCGCACGGCGTAGGCGTCGCAGCGCTCCTTGGTCAGGTGCGGGAACCGGTCGTGCAGGTTCTCCGCGGTCATGCCCATGAACAGGGCGGACTCGTCGACCAGCTTCTCGGAGACGAAGCGCGGGTTCGGGTCGACGCCCTCGCCCATCGGGTGGCGGCCCATGTGCTCGACGCCGCCGGCCACGACGACGTCGTACGCGCCGAAGGCGATGCCGCCGGCCGTGGTGGTCACGGCGGTCAGCGCGCCGGCGCACATGCGGTCGATCGCGTAGCCGGGGACGGACTTCGGCAGACCGGACAGCAGCGCGGCGGTGCGGCCGATGGTCAGGCCCTGGTCGCCGATCTGCGTGGTGGCCGCGACGGCGACCTCGTCGATGCGCTCGACGGGCAGGTTCGGGTTCCGGCGCACGAGCTCCCGGATGCACTTGACGACCAGGTCGTCGGCGCGCGTCTCGTGGTAGATGCCCTTCGGGCCGGCCTTGCCGAACGGGGTGCGGACGCCATCGACGAAGACGACGTCCCTCACGGTACGAGGCACGGGGGCTCTCCTCCCAGGGACCAACGATTCAAGTGGGCAGGCTGCCGCCAACCGTCGCACGAGGGACGTGAGCGGCGCCGCTCCACGGTCATGCTACCCGTCGGTAACCACCCTGCCCAGGCCCGCCGGGCGGATCTCTGCATGTGTCCCGCACCACTCTGCCCGCCCCGCCCCGCTCCGGGCGGGCGAACGCCGAAGGGGATGCCGCCCGTCCGGGCGACATCCCCTGTGCGCTGCTCCGGCCCCGGGCCGGCCCGCTCAGCCCTGCTGGGCCGGCGCCGCCGTGGCGGCCTCGGCGAAGGCCGCGGCCAGGGCCGGGGCGACCAGGTCGACCTGCCACTGGCGGGCCCCCAGCCGCCGCAGCGCGGCGCCCACCGCGTCCGCGGAGGCGTCGGCCGGCGGCTCCCAGGCGACCCGGCGCACCAGGTCCGGGGTGATCAGGTTCTCGGCCGGCAGGTGGTGGCGCTCGGCCAGCTCGCTCACCGCGGCACGCCCCCCGCTCAGCCGGGCGGCGGCCACCGGGTCCTTCTCGGCCCAGGCGCGCGGCGGCGGCGGGCCGTCGTGCGGCGCGGCGGCCGGCGGCAGCTGGTTCTCCGGCACCTCCCGCCCGCGCTGGACGGCGGCCAGCCACTGCTCCAGCTGGCGCCGGTGCACCCGGGGGCCGAAGCCCTGGACGGCCTGCAGCGCGGCGACGTTCAGCGGCATGGCCAGCGCGGCGTTGACGATCGCGGCGTCCGACAGCACCCGGCCCGGCGAGACGTCCCGCTCCTGCGCCGTCCGGTCGCGGGCCAGCCACAGCTCGCGCACCACGGCGAGCTGGCGGCGCCGGCGGACCTTGTGCAGCTGCGAGGTGCGGCGCCACGGGTCGGTCCGCGGGGCGGGGCGGGGGGCGGCGGCGATCGCCGCGAACTCCTCCAGGGCCCAGCCGAGCTTGCCCTGGGCGTCCAGCTCCTGTTCGAGTGCGTCGCGCAGCTCGACCAGCACCTCGACGTCCAGAGCGGCGTAGCGCAGCCACGGCTCGGGCAGGGGGCGGGTGGACCAGTCGACCGCGGAGTGCTCCTTGGCCAGACTCAGCCCGAGCACGTTCTC
Organism: Kitasatospora sp. NPDC056327; assembly: GCF_042261735.1. Classification (NCBI taxonomy): domain Bacteria; kingdom Bacillati; phylum Actinomycetota; class Actinomycetes; order Kitasatosporales; family Streptomycetaceae; genus Kitasatospora; species Kitasatospora sp. NPDC056327. Next base: position 14,671 of record NZ_JBHJRC010000165.1, read on the forward strand.
GGTCATCGGCCCGAGTCCGACCCGGGCGAAGCCGGCGATCCGCCCGGCCAGCTCGGTGTCGAACAGGCGCCGGGGTCTCATGCCCACCTCGGCCAGGCAGGGCAGGTCCTGGGTCGCGGCGTGCACCACCCATTCGGTGTCCGCGAGGGCGAGGCCCAGCTCGGCGAGGTCGGGACAGGCGATCGGGTCGATCAGCGCGGTGCCGGAGCCCGCGCGGCGCAGCTGGATGAGGTACGCCCGCTGGCCGTAGCGGTAGCCGGAGGCCCGCTCGGCGTCGACGGCGACCGGTCCGGTTCCCGCCGCGAAGGCGGCGACGGTGGCGGCCAGCGCCCGCTCGTCCGCCACGACCGGAGGGATCCCCTCCTTCGGTTCGAGGAGCGGGACCGGGGCTGCTTCTTCTGGGATGGCTGCTACGGCGTCGGTCACCCACCAAGGGTACGACGGACCCCGCGACCGGGAGTGTTGTCGGACTGGTCGGACCGACGCGGGTGCCCGGTCGCCCGTCGTCGGGCGCGGGGCCACCGGATGCCGTCCGGCGGTCCGTCATGGCGCGGCGGCCCCGGAGGAAACGTTCCTCCAGGGCCGCCGCGGCGGCACGCGACCTCAGTGGATGATGCCGGTGCGCAGCGCGACCGCGACCATTCCGGCGCGGTCGCCGGTGCCGAGCTTGCGGGCGATCCGGGCCAGGTGGCTCTTCACGGTCAGCGCCGAGAGGCCCATCGCCACGCCGATCGCCTTGTTCGACTGGCCCTCGGCCACCAGGCGCAGCACCTCCACCTCGCGGCCGGACAGCTCGCGGTACGCGGCCTGCTGCGCACCCGGTGCGCCGTGCGCCCCGGGAGCGCCCGGGGCCCCGGCCGCGCCGGGCATCCCCGGCATCCCGGGCCGCCGCATCCGCCCGGCCAGCCCGCCGGCGCCGAGCGGCAGGCCCGGACGGCCCGGCATGGCGACGTTGGTTCGGGTCCCGGTGACGACGTAGCCCTTCACCCCGCCGGCCAGTGCGCTGCGGACGGCGCCGATGTCGTCGGCGGCGGAGAGTGCCAGCCCGTTGGGCCAGCCGGCGGCACGGGTCTCGGCGAGGATGGTGAGTCCGGAGCCGTCGGGGAGGTGGACGTCGGCGACGCAGATGTCGCGGGGGGTGGAGACCCGGGGACGGGCCTCCGCGATCGAGGACACCTCGATCACGTCCCGGACGCCGAGCGCCCAGAGGTGACGGGTGACGGTGTTGCGGACGCGGGGATCGGCGATGACCACCATGGCGGTGGGCTTGGTCGGGCGGTAGGCGACCACGTTTGCGGGGTGCTCAAGAAGGACCGACACCAGGCCTCCTGCGGGAGTGGCGGACGGAACCCCGAGGGGGCGGTCGGAGTGTTCCGCGTTCGGAAAGGGTCACAGTCTGCTTCGGCAGCATCCGTGCCCGGCTTTAGCGAAAGATCACGATCTAGTGAGTAACAATACGGACAAATCGCGCAGGTGAGTGATGCGACATGTCTGGAATTCGCACAAAATCGATCAGATCCGGCGCAAAGCGGTCGGTTCCGACCACGTTATTGACGCAGAGCCGCCCCGAAGTCACACTCCGTCAGCCTTGGGGGTGGTGGCGCGGCGTCCCCCGGTGACGCCGGGGCGGGCGCCGGTCCTCAGTGCGGGCGCGGACGTCGCCGGGCGGGCATCGGGACCACCCCACCGAGTGACGTGACGTCGGCCGGGGCGTGCGGGGCCGGGGCGGCGGGCGGCAGGCCCGCGCCGATGCACAGCAGGTCCCCCCAGGCCGCCAGGTGCCGCTCGAAGCGGCCGTCGGCCGGCGTCCAGGACGCCCGGATCTCGATCTCGGTGGTCGACGCCCGGTCCGCCAGCCCGCCGAAGTACTGCGAGGCGCTCAGCGACACCGTGCCGGACGGCTCCGCGTATCCGGCGCCGTGCGCCTGCAGCGCGTCCAGCAGCCAGGCCCAGCCGACCTCGGAGAGCAGCGGGTCGCCGGCCATCTCCGGTTCCAGCTCGGCCCGGGTCATGGTGACCACCCGGAAGTCCCCGTTCCAGGCCTCCTGCCCGGCCGGGTCGTGCAGCAGCACCAGCCGGCCGTCGGCCAGCTCCTCGCCGTCCACCTCGACGGCGGCCGTCAGCGCGAAGGAGTAGGGCGCCAGCCGACGGGGCGCCGGGGCGGGGGAGAGGGCCAGTTCGGGGCGCAGCCGGGCGCCGGAGAGCGCCTCCACGGCGGCCCGGAAGCCGCTCGGCGCCGCCCCCCGATCCGTTCCGCCACCTGCTCCGCCACCCTGTGCGGGGTGCCCTCCGACCGCTGCCATGACCCGAAGACTAGGTCGAAAACCCGGGTAATCGCCGCAACTTCTTCCCGCGCGGCGCGCCGGAGCGGCAATCCGGCCAGATCTTGGAGGAACCGACGAGACCACCGGGGCGGACGGGTCCGGGGCGCGTGCGAAGATTTGGGGCGTGAGCGAGACGACGGCAGACACCACGGCAGCCACCCCGGCAGTCCCCCCGACCGGCGCCACCCCCGGTCAGCAGCCCGACGCGCGCCGCGGCGCCGCGTACGACTCGGCGTTCCTGCGCGCCTGCCGGCACGAGCCGGTACCGCACACCCCGGTGTGGTTCATGCGCCAGGCCGGCCGCTCGCTGCCCGAGTACCTCAAGGTCCGCGAGGGCATCCCCATGCTGGAGTCCTGCATGCGGCCCGAGCTGGTCAAGGAGATCACCCTCCAGCCGGTGCGCCGGCACAGGGTCGACGCGGCGATCTTCTTCAGCGACATCGTGGTGCCGCTGAAGGCGATCGGCATCGACGTCGACATCAAGCCCGGCATCGGCCCGGTCATCGCCGACCCGATCCGCACCGCCGAGGACCTCCGCCGGCTGCGCCCGCTGGAGCCGGACGACGTCCCCTACATCACCGAGGCCGTCGGCCTGCTCGTCGACGAGCTCGGCCCGACCCCGCTGATCGGCTTCGCCGGCGCGCCCTACACCCTCGCCAGCTACCTGGTCGAGGGCGGCCCGTCCAAGAACCACGAGAACACCAAGGCCATGATGTACGGCGCGCCCGAGCTGTGGGCCGCCCTGGTCGACCGGCTGGCCGACATCACCGCCGCCTTCCTCAAGGTGCAGATCGAGGCCGGCGCCTCGGCGGTCCAGCTGTTCGACTCCTGGGTCGGCGCGCTGGCCCCGGACGACTACCGCCGCTCGGTCATGCCCGCCAGCACCAAGGTGTTCGACGCGGTGGCCGGCTACGGCGTGCCGCGGATCCACTTCGGCGTGGGCACCGGTGAGCTGCTCGGCCTGATGGGAGAGGCCGGCGCGGACGTGGTCGGCGTCGACTGGCGGGTGCCGCTGAACGTCGCCGCCGAGCGGGTCGGCCCCGGCAAGGCCCTCCAGGGCAACCTCGACCCGGCCGTGCTGTTCGCACCGACCGCTGCCGTCGAGACCAAGGCCCGCGAGGTGCTGGACGCCGCCCGGTCGCTCGGTACCAGCGGCCACGTCTTCAACCTCGGCCACGGTGTGCTGCCCAGCATGGACCCGGACGCGCTCACCCGGCTGGTCTCCTTCGTGCACGAGACCAGCGCCCGCTGACCCACCGCGTGGCGGCGGGCCGTCCCCCGGGGAAGCCGGGGCGGCCCGCCGCCCGCGCTCCGGGGGCAGGGCGACCACCCGGC
>NZ_JBHJRC010000166.1:0-18265 GCF_042261735.1 Kitasatospora sp. NPDC056327
ACCGGCGGGGGCCGCGCGCGGGCGGCCGGTGCCGGGCCCGGCGGCTCCGTGACGCGGGCCGCCGTCCGGGCGGATAGGGTCGGGGCCATGCACGGTCGCGACGCCCACAGCGAGGAGCCGGTCCGGGTCACCGCCTGGGTGCGCGGCAAGGTCCAGCAGGTCGGCTTCCGCTGGTGGACCCGGGCACGGGCGCTGGAGATCGGGCTGACCGGCTACGCGAGCAACCTCGGCGACGGCCGGGTGCAGGTGGTGGCCGAGGGCCTCGCCCCGGACTGCGAGCGGCTGCTGACGCTGCTCAGAGGAGCGGAGACGCCCGGCAGGGTGAGCGGGGTGACCGAGATCTGGACGGCCGTCGGTCCGGGGTACGAGACCTTCGAAATCCGCTGAGCCGCCCCGCGGGCCGGGCCCGCCGGGGGCGTGCGGAAAAGGATCGGCAACCGGCGGTGTCGTACGGTTGCCATCCGGGCAGACTCGTGGTTGACTCCGCATCGAACGATGATCCACGAGCAGGTGGTGGACCCCCCTTCCCGGCCGCCCGGCGTGACGACACCGCCAGGCAGGTGACAGGGGCGCGGTAGCGTGCGGTGATCGTGTTGACCCGTACCGTCTTTGGTGAGACGCTGGAAGCCCGCGCACACGACCGCGTCATTCCGGTAGGTGCAAGCCCTCGTGAGCCCAGCTCACGGTGGTTGCGCCATAGTGCCCAGCCAGCACTGCCGGTGCGCGCCGCGCGTGCGTCCCCCTTCCCCCTAGACCTGTACCGTTCCGGTTCGGTCACTCAGCGTGGAGGACCATTCATCATGGCAAAGGCGCTTCTCGGGTACGTCGGCGGCCCCGACCCGCGAATGCTCACCGAGGTGCGACGGCTGCAGCAGCGCGTCCAGGATCTCGAAGCCGAGCTCATCAGGATGCAGGCTGAGAACGACGCTCTCACCGCTGTCGCCGGCGAGCACTCGCTGCTCAACAGCATCGACCTGGATCAGCGGGAGCCGGCTCTCACCTGAGTCCCGCCCGATCTCCCGGTCGACGCCGCTGTGCACTGAGCCGCCCCGAAAGGGACGCAGCTTGCAAGGGACGCCCCGCGTGGCGTCCCTTCGTCGTGTCCGGGGCAGGGACAGGGACAGGGGCACGGGCCGGTGCCGGTGCCGGGCCTCACCCGGGCCGCGCCCGCCGGGTGTGGGGCGCGATCGCCGCAGGTGCGGACGGTTACAGTCGCCGCAGGGTCCCCGCCGGGGCCCGGCGGGCGAGGCGAGGAGACCGGCGCGTGCACCTGAAGAGTCTGACGCTGCGCGGGTTCAAGTCCTTCGCCTCCGCCACCACCCTGCGGTTCGAGCCCGGCATCACCTGCGTGGTCGGTCCCAACGGCTCCGGCAAGTCCAACGTCGTCGACGCGCTCTCCTGGGTGATGGGCGAACAGGGCGCGAAGTCGCTGCGCGGCGGCAAGATGGAGGACGTCATCTTCGCCGGGACCAGCGGGCGCGCCCCGCTCGGCCGGGCCGAGGTCAGCCTCACCATCGACAACACCGACGGCGCCCTGCCGATCGAGTACGCCGAGGTGACCATCACCCGGACGATGTTCCGCAACGGCGGCAGCGAGTACGCGCTCAACGGCGACACCTGCCGGCTGCTCGACATCCAGGAGCTCCTCTCCGACTCCGGCATCGGCCGCGAGATGCACGTCATCGTCGGCCAGGGACAGCTCGACTCCGTGCTGCACGCCGACCCGATGGGGCGGCGCGCCTTCATCGAGGAGGCGGCCGGCGTCCTCAAGCACCGCAAGCGCAAGGAGAAGGCGCTGCGCAAGCTCGACGCGATGCAGGTCAACCTCAACCGGGCGCAGGACCTCGTCGCCGAGCTCCGCCGCCAGCTCGGCCCGCTCGGCCGGCAGGCCCGGATCGCCCGGCGGGCCGCCGGGATCCAGGCCGACCTGCGGGACGCCCGGCTGCGGCTGCTCGCGGACGACCTGCTCGGCCTGCGCCGCGCCGTCGAGGCGGAGATCGCCGACGAACTGGCACTGCGGCTGCGCCGCTCCACCGTCGAGCAGGAACTCGGCGGGGCGATCCGGCGCGAGGCCGTGCTGGAGGCGCAGGTCCAGCAGCTCGGTCCCGGCCTGGAGGCCGCCCGGCAGACCTGGTACCGGCTCTCGGCGCTCTCCGAGCGCACCCGCGGCACCGTCGGGCTGGCGGAGGCCAGGGTCCGGCACGCGGCCGCCGGCGGGCGGGCCGAGGAGCGCCGCGGCCGGGACCCGGAGGAGCTGGAACGCGAGGCAGCCCGCGTCCGGGAGGAGGAGGCCGCGCTGGCCGGGGCCCTGGAGGCGGCGCAGGAGGCGCTGGACGCGGCCGTCGACGGCAGGACCGGGCTGGAGCGCGCCCTCGCCGCCGAGGAGCGCCGGCTCAGGGACGCCGCCCGGGCCATCGCCGACCGCCGGGAGGGGCTGGCCCGGCTCCAGGGGCAGGCCGCCGCCGCCCGCTCCAAGGCCGCCGCTGCCGAGGCCGAGACCGGCCGGCTCGCCGAGGCCCGGGACGAGGCGTTGCTGCGCGCCGGGGCCGCGCGGCGGGAGTACGAGGAGCTGAGGGCCGAGGTCGAGGCCGGCACCGAGCAGGGCGAGCGGGCCGACGCCGCGCACGACGCCGCCCGCGAACGGCTCGCCGCCGTCGAGCGGGAGCTCGCCGCGGCGCGCGAGGACGCCGCCGCCGCCGAGCGCGAACGGGCCGCGCTGAACGCCCGGCACGAGGCGCTCGCGCTCGGCCTGCGCCGCAAGGACGGCAGCGGCGCGCTGCTCGCGGCCGGGGACCGGACGGCCGGGCTGCTCGGACCGGCCGCCGCGCTGCTGCGGGTCGCCCCCGGCCACGAGCGGGCCGTCGCGGCCGCGTTCGGCGCCGCCGCGGACGCGGTCGCCGTCGACTCGCCCGGGGCCGCCGCCGAGGCGCTGCGGCTGCTGCGCAAGGAGGACGCCGGCCGGGCCGCCCTGCTGATCGCCGACGCCCCCGAACCGGACGCTCCGGCCGGGGAGTTGCCGCCCGGAGCCCGCTGGGCCGCCGAACTGGTCGACGGACCGGCCGGCCTGCGGCCCGCGATCGGTCGGCTGCTGGCCGGCGTCGTGGTGGTGGACACCCTCGACGACGCGGTCCGGCTGGTCACCGCGCACCCCGCGCTGAGCGCCGTCACCACCGAGGGCGACCGGCTCGGCGCCGACTACGCGCACGGTGGATCCGGCGCCGCGCCCAGCCTGCTGGAGACCCGGGTGGCGGTGGACGAGGCCGCCCGGGCGATCGCCGGGCTCGACGTCCGGTGCGCCGGGTCGGCCGGGCTGCTGGCCGAACTCACCGCGCGGCGGCGGGAGTCGGCGGCCGCGGTGGAGGAGCTCACGGTCCGGAGGCGGGCCCGGGAGCGCGAACGGGCCGAGGTGGCGGGCACCCTGGGCCGGCTCGGCGGCCAGTCCCGGGCCGCGGCCGGCGAGGCCGAACGGCTGGCCGCCGCCGCCGGCCGCGCCGAGGAAGGACTGGACCGGCTGTTCGCCGGCGCCGAGGAGCTGGCCGAGCGGCTGGCCGTCGCCGAGGAGACCGCCGACGGGGAGGACGAGCCGGACGCCGCCGAGCAGCAGCGGCTGGCCGGGGCCGCCGTCGTGGCCCGGCAGGCCGAGCTGGAGGCCCGGCTCGCCGTGCGCACCCACGAGGAGCGGGTCCGCGCCCTGACCGGCCGGGCCGACCAGCTGGACCGGGCCGCCCGGGCCGAGCGCGAGGCGCGCGACCGGGCCGCCGAGCGCCGCCGGCGCGCCGAGCACGACGCCGCCGTGGCGGGCGCGGTCGCCGCGGGCGCCCGGCAGCTGCTCGCCTGCCTGGAGGTGTCGCTGGCCCGCGCGGACGCCGAACGGGCCGCCGTCGAGCAGGCGCGGGCGGTCCGCGAGGCGGAGCTGAAGGAGCACCGCGAGCACGGCCGCGTCCTCAAGGACGAGCTGGACAAGCTGGTCGACGCGGGCCACCGGGACGAGGTGCTGCGGGCGGAGAAGCGGCTGCGGATCGAGCAGCTGGAGGGCCGGGCGCTGGAGGAGTTCGGGATCGAGGGCGGCGAGCTGCTCGCCTCCTACGGGCCGGACCGCCCGGTCCCGCCGTCGGCGCCGGAGGAGGGACAGGAGCCGGGCGAGCCGCGCCCCTACGTCCGCGCCGAGCAGGAGAAGCGGCTGCGCGCGGCCGAGAAGGCCTACCAGCAGCTGGGCAGGGTCAACCCGCTGGCGCTGGAGGAGTTCACCGCGCTGGAGGAGCGCCACCGGTTCCTCGGCGAACAGCTGGACGACCTCCGGCGCAGCCGGCGCGACCTGCTCGACATCGTCAAGGACGTCGACCAGCGGGTCGAGCAGCTGTTCACCGCCGCCTACCACGACACCGCCGCGCAGTTCGAGGGCGTGTTCTCCCGGCTCTTCCCGGGCGGCGAGGGCCGGCTGGTGCTCACCGACCCGGAGTCCATGCTGACCACCGGCGTCGAGGTGGAGGCCCGCCCGCCCGGCAAGAAGGTCAAGCGGCTCTCGCTGCTCTCCGGCGGCGAGCGCTCGCTCACCGCGGTGGCGCTGCTGGTCTCGATCTTCAAGGCCCGTCCCAGCCCGTTCTACGTCATGGACGAGGTCGAGGCGGCGCTGGACGAGACCAACCTGCGCCGGCTGATCGCGATCATGGAGGAGCTGAGGGAGAGTTCCCAGCTCATCGTGATCACCCACCAGAAGCTGACCATGGAGTCCGCCGACGCCCTCTACGGGGTGACGATGAAGGGGGACGGCATCTCGCAGGTGATCAGCCAGCGACTGCGGGAGGACCGGAAGGGGGCGCCGGCCCTCCCGCGGTGATCCACTCCGCCGCCTGCGGTCCGCGCGCACCGGTGTCGCGGATACTGGGGGGGTTATGGAATACGTGATTCTTGCCGTAGTCATCGCGGTGGTCGCCATCGGTGCGATCGCCGGACTCGTCGTTTCCGGCAGACGACGCCAGCAGCTGCCCCCGAAGTCGCAGGCGCCGGTCATCACGGCGCCCCCGACCCCGCGCGAGCCCGCCGTCGGCGAGGAGGCCGCGCCGCCGACCGAGGAACCGCGCCGCACCGTCGAGGAGGTGGAGCTCCCGGCCGCCCCCGAGGAGGAGGCGCAGGCGCCCGCCGAGCCGGCGGCCCCCGCCGTCGAGGTCCCCGAGCCCACTGCCGGCCGCCTGGTCCGGCTGCGCTCGCGGCTCTCCCGTTCGCAGAACTCGCTGGGCAAGGGGCTGCTCTCGCTGCTCTCCCGCGAGCACCTCGACGAGGACACCTGGGAGGAGATCGAGGAGACCCTGCTGACCGCGGACGTCGGCGTGGCCCCCACCCAGGAGCTGGTCGAGCGGCTGCGCACCCGGGTGAAGGTGCTCGGCACCCGCACCCCGGACGAGCTGCGCGGCCTGCTGCGCGAGGAGCTCGTCGAGCTGATCGGCGAGGACGCCGACCGCGTGGTGCGCTCGACCAGGCACGAGGAGGGCCCCGCGGTCGTCCTGGTGGTCGGCGTCAACGGCGTCGGCAAGACCACCACCACCGGCAAGCTGGCCCGGGTCCTGGTCGCCGACGGCCGCAAGGTGGTGCTCGGCGCGGCCGACACCTTCCGCGCCGCCGCCGCCGACCAGCTGCAGACCTGGGGCGAGCGGGTGGGCGCGCGCACCGTGCGCGGGCCTGAGGGCGGCGACCCGGCGTCGATCGCCTTCGACGCGGTCAAGGAGGGCATCGCCGAGGGCGCGGACACCGTGCTGGTGGACACCGCCGGGCGGCTGCACACCAAGACCGGGCTGATGGACGAGCTGGGCAAGGTCAAGCGGGTCGTCGAGAAGCACGGCCCGGTGGACGAGGTGCTGCTGGTGCTGGACGCCACCACCGGTCAGAACGGGCTGATCCAGGCCCGGGTCTTCGCCGAGGTGGTCGACATCACCGGAATCGTGCTGACCAAGCTGGACGGCACGGCCAAGGGCGGCATCGTGGTGGCGGTCCAGCGGGAGCTGGGCGTGCCGGTCAAGCTGGTCGGACTCGGCGAGGGTGCGGACGACCTGGCGCCGTTCGAGCCGGGTGCGTTCGTGGACGCGCTGATCGGGGACTGAGCCCCGCGGTGCACCGGTGAAGGGTCCGCTCCTCCGGGGGCGGGCCCTTCGGCGTTCCCGCTCCGGCAGCGGTGCGGCTCCGGCCCGGGTCCGCTCCGGGGCCGGCCCCGTGAGCCCGGGTCCGCTCCGGGCCCGGCCCCGGGAGCCGGGCGGCCGGACCCCCGGGGTCAGGCGATCCAGGCGGGTTCGCGGGTGCGCTCGCGGCCGCGGTGGCAGGCGTAGGCGAGGGTGCCGAGCAGCAGCCGGGCCTCGGGCGGGCAGCCGGCGTTGTCCCGGGTCGGGCGGCGCAGCCAGCGGACCGGGCCGAGGCCGGCGAGCACGGTGGGCGGCGCGGCGACGAAACTTCCCTCGCCGTGGCAGGTGAGGTCGAGGGCGGCGTCGTCCCAGCCCATCCGGTAGAGCAGGTCCGGCAGCCGGCGGGCGGTACCGGGCGCGACCAGGAACTGCAGCCGCCCGGTGGGGGAGGCGAGCACCGGGCCGACCTGGGTGCCCATCCGCTCCAGCCGGACCAGGGCCTGCAGGCCGGCCTGCTCGGGGACGTCCAGCACGTCGAAGGCGCGGCCGGTGGGGAACAGCACCGAGACGTCGGTGCCGGGACGGACGGCCGGCCCGGCGCCGGGGACGGGGTGCGGTCCCTGGACAGGATGCAGACCGGGGGCGGCGCAGCGCGGGGCGCCGCAGTGACAGCGGTCCGGGGTGCCGGCGGCGCGGGACGGTTCGCCGACGACGACGGTCCAGCCCCATCGGCCGGTGTACTCCGCGGCGGCCTGGCTCGCGCCGGCCCGGGTGCGACGGCGCGCCCCCAGCGGTGCCAGCCGCAGGTACCCCAGTCGAAGTTCGCCGAACAGGTTGTCCATGCCTCCCCCAACAGGTTCTCGTTGCCGATGGTTACGGGACGGTGACTTTGTGTTGATTGTCTGTTGCGTGGTGCCGAGCGGTGCTGCGTGGTGCGTCGTGCGGTGGCGGCGCGCGGCGCGTGGAGTGCGCCAGGTGCGCTGCAGTGCCTCGGGCGCCGCCTTGTGGCGGACGGTGCCGATGCCGGATCGTCGGGTGCGCGGGACGGACTTCGGTCGGTGCGGGCGGCAAGTCCGCCCGTGGCGGCGGTGGTTCGCCTGAAGAGCCGGGAAACGGTGGGGACTTGGCGGCCCGCATATGCCGGACCGCCGGGACTTCCTAGTGAAGCGTCTGCCGACGCGGTTCGGTTCACTCCTGGGGGTGGCGAAAGGTGGCGTTTCGCCAGGGCCGCTCCCCGGGGCGGTGTGCAGGGCGTTACTTTCAGCACACGGACATCGTCGGGAAGTCCGCTCCGGCCCTCGCGGGTCCGGGAGTTGGCGAACTGACGGTTCGTCTGCGGCGGTGGCGCCGCAGTTCGGTACGGCACGTCTGGCAAGAGCCCGCAACCGTCGGGCGATCACGATCGGGGCCCCGCGGGGCCGGGCGGGATGGGGACGACCCATGGCAGAGAAGCAACCCAACGAGAAGCTGACGACGTGGTTCGCCCGCAGTGGCTGGTCCAAGGGGGAGTTGGCCCGTCAGGTCAACCGCCGGGCCCGGCAGATCGGCGCCCACCACGTCTCCACCGACACCTCGCGGGTGCGCCGCTGGCTCGACGGCGAGCAGCCGCGCGAGCCGATCCCGAAGATCATGTCGGAGCTGTTCTCCGAGCGGTTCGGCTCGGTGGTCTCCGTCGAGGACCTCGGCCTGCGCGCCGCCGTGCCGGTCTCCACGGTCGGCGGCGGCGTCGATCTTCCCTGGAGCGCTCCGCAGACCGTCCAGCTGATCAGCGACTACTCGCGCAGCGACCTCATGCTCAACCGGCGCGGGTTCCTGGGCACCTCGCTCGCCCTGACCGCCGGCGCCGCGCTGATCGAGCCGATGCAGCGCTGGCTGACCCCCGGGCCGAACGGCGCCCCCACTCCGATCCTGACCGCGGCCAACGGCGGCGAGCCGTTCACCGGCCGGCTCTCCGAGCCCGAGCTGGAACTGCTGGAGCAGACCACCGTCATGTTCCGGCAGTGGGACGCGCAGAACGGCGGCGGCCTGCGCCGCAAGGCCGTGGTCGGCCAGCTCCACGAGGTCACCGACCTGCTCCAGGAGACCTACCCCGAACAGACCACCAAGCGGCTGTTCCGGCTCACCGCCGAGCTGGCCCACCTGGCCGGCTGGATGTCCTACGACGTCGGCATGCACCCCAGCGCGCAGAAGTACTACGTGCTGGCGCTGCATGCCGCCAAGGAGGCCGGGGACCGTCCGTTCGGCGCGCTGATCCTCACCGACATGAGCCGGCAGATGATCCACCTCAACCGGGGCGAGGACGCGCTGGAGCTGATCCACCTCGCCCAGTACGGCAGCCGCGACACCGCCACCCCGCGCCAGCAGTCCCTGCTCTACGCGATGGAGGCGCGCGCGTACGCCACGATCGGCGAGGTGAACCGCTGCGCCCGGGCGATCCGGCTGGCCGAGGACACCTTCACCGACATCCGCGAGGGCGACGGCGACCCGGACTGGCTGAAGTTCTTCTCGCCCGCCGAGCTGAACGCGGAGAACGCCCACTCCTTCCGCGACCTGGCCTACCACTCGGACAACGCGGCGCTCTACGCCTCGATGTCCGCGCCGGTGATGGAACGCGCGGTCGACCTGTTCCGGCAGGACGGCGACCACGTCCGCTCCTACGCCTTCAACCTGGTCGGCATGGCCAGCGTGCACCTGCTGCAGAACGAGCCGGAGCAGGCGGCGGTCTTCGCCGAGCAGGCGGTGGACATCGCCACCAAGGTCCGCTCCGAGCGGCTCAACTCGCGGGTCCGCAAGACCACCGAGGCCGCCTCGACCAGGTTCCAGGGGGTGGACGCGGTCAGTCGGCTCAAGGAGCGGGTGGTCCAGGACATCCCCGAGTACGTCTCGGTGGTCTGAGCCGCCGCCCGGCGCCCGTTCCACCCGCTCGATCCGCTCCACCCGCTCGATCCGCTCCACCACGACCCACCGCCCGTGCCGGCCGCCGACGGCACGGGCGGTGCCGTGTCCGGCACACCGGGTGGCGGCGGGACCTCCGGTCACCCGGCCGGCCCTGCGGAACGGCGGTCGTTCACGCGGGTGTAACCCCGCCGTCGCCCTCGTCACGGCGGCGAAACAACCGGCCGCATCGGCCGAAACCAGCCTTCGGCACGCTCCTCCTCATCGCCGACGCCCCGGGTGCACGGGACAGACCCGGGTGCGGATCGGCTCCAGTCGGGAGGAGACGCCGATGCCGGAGGGCTTCAGCGCGGGTGACACCGCCTTCGTACTCATCTGTGCCGCCCTGGTCATGGTGATGACCCCGGGGCTGGCCTTCTTCTACGGGGGGATGGTCAGGGCCAAGAGCACGCTCAACATGCTGGCGATGAGCTTCCTGTCGCTGGGCATCGTCAGTGTGCTGTGGGTGCTCTACGGGTACTCGCTCAGCTTCGGCCCCGACGCGGGCGCCGGGTTGATCGGCAACCTGGACCACCTCGGAATGCGCGGCGTCGGTCTCACCGACCTCACCGGGACGATCCCGGTGACCGCCTTCTCCGCCTTCCAGCTGATGTTCGCCGTCATCACCCCGGCGCTGATCAGCGGCGCCATCGCGGACCGCGCGAAGTTCGCGGCCTGGGGCCTGTTCACCGCGCTCTGGGCGACCGTGGTCTACTTCCCGGTCGCGCACTGGGTGTTCTTCTTCGACGGCGGCGAAGGCGGCTGGCTCGGCGACCGCAACGGCGTGATCGACTTCGCCGGCGGGACGGCCGTCCACATCAACGCCGGTGTCGCGGGCCTCGCGCTGTGCCTGGTGCTCGGCCGGCGGATCGGTTTCCGGAAGGACCCGATGCGCCCCCACTCGCTGCCGCTGGTGATGCTCGGCTCCGGGCTGCTCTGGTTCGGCTGGTTCGGCTTCAACGCGGGCTCGGCGCTGGCCGCCAACGGTGTGGCGGCGATGGCCCTGCTCAACACCCAGCTCGCCACCGGGGCCGCGCTGGTCGGCTGGCTGGTCTACGAGAAGCTGCGGCACGGCGCGTTCACCACGCTGGGCGCCGCCTCCGGCGCGGTGGCCGGCCTGGTGGCCGTCACCCCCGCCTGCGGCTCGGTCTCCCCGCTCGGCGCGGTGGCGATCGGCCTGATCGCCGGCGCCGTCTGCGCGGCTGCGATCGCGCTCAAGTACCGCTGGGGCTTCGACGACTCGCTCGACGTGGTCGGCGTGCACGCGGTCGGCGGGGCGATCGGCTCGCTGCTGGTCGGCCTGTTCGCCACCGGCACGATCGGCCAGAGCGCGAAGGGGTTGTTCTACGGGGGCGGGGTGGCGCAGCTGGGCAAGCAGGCGATGGGCGTGGCGGTGGTCGGCGTCTACTCCTTCGTGCTCTCCTGGCTGCTGGCCAAGGCGATCGACAGGACGATCGGGTTCCGGGTCGCCGAGGAGGCCGAGGTGGCCGGAATCGACCGGGCCGAGCACGCCGAGTCCGCGTACGACTTCAGCGCGCTGGGCTCCGCCCTGGGCCGGACGGCCGTCCACGCCCCGGCCCCGGCCCCGGCCGCCGTCACCCCCACCGCTCCCGCCGCCGCGGCGAAGAGCACCGAGAAGACCGAGGTGGACGCCCGATGAAGCTCATCACCGCCGTCATCAAGCCCCATCGCCTGGACGAGGTGAAGGCCGCCCTGCAGGCCTTCGGCGTGCACGGCCTGACCGTCTCGGAGGCGAGCGGCTACGGCCGGCAGCGCGGGCACACGGAGGTCTACCGGGGTGCGGAGTACACCGTGGACCTGGTGCCCAAGGTCAGGATCGAGGTCCTGGTCGAGGACGAGGACTCCGAGCCGCTGATCGAGGTGCTGGTCCGGGCCGCCCGGACCGGCAAGATCGGCGACGGCAAGGTGTGGTCGATCCCGGTCGACACCGCCGTCCGGGTCCGCACCGGTGAACGCGGTCCCGACGCGCTCTGAGCGCGGGCCGGGCCCGCCCGGCCCCCGGCCCGGCCCCGCGCGGCGCTCCGGGGCGCTCTCCACGGCGCCCCGGAACGCCCCTTCTCCGCACCGCGGCTCCGCCCGCCGTGATCCCGCGCGGGCCCGCGGCCGCCCCCACGGCCGCCGGCCCGCCGGCCGCGCACCGGCGGCGCCCGACCGACCCGCACGACCACGGACGGGGACCTCGCATGGACCGTGACACCGACGACGCCCGGACCGGCCCCGCCGCCCCTCGTCCCGCCGCCGGCCCCGCTGCCGCCGGCCCCGCCGCCGCCCGGGCCCGGCTGCTCGCGGCCCCCGGCCCCGGCGGCCGGGACCGCCGGGCCGGGCTGTCCGCGCTCACCGACGCCTGGCTGGCCGCCCTGTTCACGGACGCCGGCGCCCCGGCCGGCACCGCCGTGGTCGCGGTCGGCGGCTACGGGCGCGGCGCGCTCGCCCCG
This sequence comes from Kitasatospora sp. NPDC056327, assembly GCF_042261735.1. Taxonomy (NCBI): domain Bacteria; kingdom Bacillati; phylum Actinomycetota; class Actinomycetes; order Kitasatosporales; family Streptomycetaceae; genus Kitasatospora; species Kitasatospora sp. NPDC056327. Next base: position 11,501 of record NZ_JBHJRC010000166.1, read on the forward strand.
CGCAGCGACCTCGACGTCCTGCTGCTGCACGAGGGCCGGCTGGACCCCGCCCTGCCCGACCGCCTCTGGTACCCGGTCTGGGACTCCGGCGCCGCCCTCGACCACGCGGTCCGCACCCCGGCCGAGGCCCGGGCGGTGGCCGCCGCCGACCTCAAGGCGCAGCTCGGCCTGCTGGACGCCCGGCACGTGGCCGGCGACCCGGCGCTCACCGCCGCGCTGCGCTCCGCCGTCCTCGCCGACTGGCGGGCGGGCGCCGCGCGACGGCTGCCCGAGCTGCGCGAGCTGGGCCGGGAGCGGGCCGAGCGGCACGGCGAGCTGTCCTTCCTGCTGGAACCCGACCTCAAGGAGGCGCGCGGCGGCCTGCGGGACGTCGTCGCGCTCGACGCGGTCGCCGCGAGCTGGCTGGCGGACGCGCCCCGGGAGGGCCTGGCGGACGCCGCGCTCCGGCTGGCCGACGTCCGCGACGCCCTCCACCTGGTCACCGGCCGGGCCACCGGGCGGCTCGCCCTGCAGGACCAGGACCAGGTCGCCGAGCGGCTCGGCGTGCCGGACGCGGACGCCCTGCTGCGCCGGGTCTACGAGGCGGCCCGGACCGTCGCCTACGCCTCCGACGTCACCTGGCGGGCGGTGGACCGGGTGCTGGCCGCCCGCTCGGGCCGGGGCCGCGTGCCGCGGTGGCGCGCCGCCCTCCCGTTCACCGGCCCCGCCGGTGCCGCCGGGCGGGGCGCGGGCGCGGCGGCCCGGGGCGCGGTGGAGCGCCGGCCGCTCGCCGAGGGGGTGGTCGAGCAGGACGGCGAGGCGGTGCTCGCCCGCGGCGCCCGCCCGGCCGCCGACCCGGTGCTCCCGCTGCGCACCGCGGCCGCCGCCGCGCAGCACGGTCTCACCGTCTCCTGCGCGACGGTGCGCCGGCTGGCCGCCGAGTGCCGTCCGCTGCCGGTGCCCTGGCCGGACGAGGCGCGCGAGCAGCTGGTCACCCTGCTCGGCGCGGGGGAGGCCTGCCTGCCGGTCTGGGAGGCGCTGGAGGCGGAGGGCCTGATCACCCGGCTGCTGCCGGAGTGGGCCCGGGTGCGCTGCCTGCCGCAGCGCAACGCGGTGCACCGCTGGACGGTGGACCGGCACCTGGTGGAGACCGCGGTGCGGGCCGCCGCGATGACCCGCCGGGTGGCCCGGCCGGACCTGCTGCTGGTCGCCGCGCTGCTGCACGACATCGGCAAGGGGCGGCCCGGTGACCACAGCGAGGCCGGTGAGCCGCTCGTGCGCGGCGTGGCCGCCCGGATGGGCTTCGACCCGGAGTCGGTGGAGACCCTGGCGGTGCTGGTCCGCCACCACCTGACCCTGGTGGACACCGCGACCCGGCGGGACCCGGACGATCCGGCCACCGTCGAGGCCGTCGTGAAGGCGGTCGGCTCGGCGCCGCGGCTGGAACTGCTCCGGGCGCTGACCGAGGCCGACGCGCTGGCCACCGGCCCGGCCGCGTGGAGCCGCTGGCGGGCCGCGCTGGTGGACGGCCTGACGGCCCGGACCGCCGCCCGGCTGGCCGGGGAGCACCCGGTCCCGGACGGCCACCGCGCGGAGGACGGGCCGACCGCCGAGCAGGAGCGGCTCGCGGTGGAGGCCGCCAGGACCGGCGGACCGGCGCTCGCGCTGGCGGCGCGCGCCGGCGCGGACCCGGCCGGCGGGCCCGCGGGCGGCGGGCCGACGGGCGCGCGGCTGCTGCTGGCCGTCCCGGACCGCCCGGGCCTGCTGGGCACCACCGCCGGGGTGCTCGCCCTGCACCGGCTGACGGTGCGCGCGGCGGGGCTGCGCGAGCTGGACCCGATCGGCGCCGGTCCGGTGCTGCTGCTCTCCTGGACGGTGGCCGCGGAGTTCGGCGAGCTGCCGGATCCCGCCCGGCTCCGGGCCGATCTGCGGCGGGCGCTGGACGGCTCGCTGGACGTCGCCCGCCGGCTGGCCGAGCGGGACGCGGCGGCCCCGCGCCGGCCGGGCGTCCCGGTCCCGCCGCCGGTGGTGGCGGTGGCGCCGCCGGCGGCCTCGGCGACCGCGACGGTGCTGGAGGTGCGCGCGCACGACGCCCCCGGGCTGCTGCACCGGATCGGCCGGGCGCTGGACGGGGCCGGGGTGCGGGTGCGGACGGCGCACGTCTCCACGCTCGGCGCGGACGCCGTCGACGCCTTCTACCTGACCGACCCGGCCGGCCGGCCGCTCACCGCGCGGCGGGCCGGGGAGGTGGCGGCGGCGGTCCGGGCGGCGCTGGGCTGAGGCCGCGCGCCGGCGGCCCGCCCGCCGCCGTTCCGCGGGCGGTCCACCGGGGATCCCCGGGCGGTCCCCCCAGCGATCCGAGGTGCTTCGAACCCGGGTGGAGACCGTCCCCGGGGCGGCCGGATACCCTTGGGGGCGACGACCGTACTCAGACCGATGCCGCAGAGGACCCGCGACGACGTGTTCGACACCCTTTCCGATCGCCTCGCAGCGACGTTCAAGAACCTCCGGGGCAAGGGCCGCCTGAGCGAGGCGGACATCGACGCCACCACCCGCGAGATCCGCATCGCGCTGCTGGAGGCGGATGTCGCGCTGCCGGTCGTCCGGGCCTTCATCAAGCAGATCAAGGAGCGCGCGCTCGGCTCCGAGGTCTCCGGCGCGCTGAACCCGGCGCAGCAGATCATCAAGATCGTCAACGAGGAGCTCGTCGCCATCCTCGGCGGCGAGACCCGACGGGTCCGGTTCGCCAAGAACGGCCCGACGGTGATCATGCTCGCCGGTCTGCAGGGTGCCGGAAAGACCACCCTCGCGGGCAAGCTCGGCCACTGGCTGAAGAAGCAGAAGCACACCCCGCTGCTGGTCGCCTGCGACCTCCAGCGCCCCAACGCCGTCAACCAGCTGCAGGTCGTCGCCGACCGCGCGGGCGTCGCGTTCTACGGGCCGCAGCCGGGCAACGGCGTCGGCGACCCGGTCCAGGTGGCCCGGGACTCGATCGAGTACGCCAGGCAGAAGCAGCACGACGTCGTCATCGTCGACACCGCCGGCCGCCTCGGCATCGATGCCGAGCTGATGCAGCAGGCCGCCGACATCCGGGCCGCCGTGAACCCGGACGAGGTCCTGTTCGTCGTCGACGCGATGATCGGCCAGGACGCGGTCACCACCGCGCAGGCCTTCCTCGACGGCGTCGACTTCACCGGTGTGGTGCTCTCCAAGCTCGACGGCGACGCCCGCGGCGGTGCCGCGCTCTCGGTCGCGCACGTCACCGGCCGGCAGATCATGTTCGCCTCCAACGGCGAGAAGGTCGACGACTTCGACGCCTTCCACCCGGACCGGATGGCCTCGCGCATCCTGGGCATGGGTGACGTCCTCTCGCTGATCGAGAAGGCCGAGCAGACCTTCTCCCAGGCCGAGGCCGAGAAGATCGCCGCCAAGCTGCGCGGCGGCCCGAAGCAGTTCACCCTGGACGACTTCCTGTCCCAGCTGGAGCAGGTCCAGAAGATGGGCTCGATCTCCAAGCTGCTCGGCATGCTGCCCGGCATGGGCCAGATCCGGGACCAGATCAACAACATCGACGACAAGGACGTCAACCGCGTCGGTGCGATCATCAAGTCGATGACCCCGGTCGAGCGGGCCGAGCCGGAGCTGATCAACGGTTCCCGCCGGGCCCGCATCGCCAAGGGTTCCGGCGTCCAGGTCGGCGAGGTGAAGAACCTCGTCGAGCGGTTCTTCGAGGCCCGCAAGATGATGTCGGCGATGGCCTCCGGCAAGGGCGTGCCCGGCATGCCGGGCATCCCGGGCATGGGCGGCGGCGGCAAGAAGAGCGCCAAGAAGGCCCCGGCCGCCAAGGGCAAGCGCAAGAGCGGCAACCCGCTGAAGCGGGCGCAGGAGGAGGCCGCGGCCGCCGAGCGCCGCGCGCTGGGCCCCGGTGCCGGCCAGGCGCCCGCCGACGGCGGTGCCTTCGGCCTCGGCGCGGGCAAGGGCCCGGCCGACTTCGAGCTCCCCAAGGAGTTCAAGGACCTGCTGTAGTCCGGTGGCCTGCGGCGAACGGCCCGCTGCCCGCTCCGGCGGGAGGCGGGCCGTTCGCATGCCGGATGATCATCCGAGATGATGGTCCGATGCGAGTGACGATCAGGGCCCCGCGGGCCGGGGACGAGGTGGCGTACGCCGAGGCGGTCCGGCGGTCCGCCGAGCACATCGGCCGGTGGAACCCGGTCGAACCGGACGCCCTCCCGGACCTGGTCGAGCGCCAGGGGCCGGCCCTGCGGACCTTCCTGATCGTGGACACCGGGACCGGCGGGCTGGTCGGCAAGGTCAACGTGGCCAACATCGTGATGGGCCGGTTCTGCAACGGCGCGCTCGGCTACGACTCGTACCTGCCGTTCGCGGGCACCGGGCGCATGACCGAGGGCCTGCGGTTGGTGCTGGACCGCTGCTTCGCCCCGCAGACGGAGGACGGGCTCGGCCTGCACCGGCTGGAGATCAACGTCCAGCCGGACAACGGGCGGTCGATCGCGCTGGCCAAGCGGCTGGGCTTCCGGCACGAGGGGTTCACGCCGCGGATGCTGTTCATGCAGGGGGCCTGGCGGGACCACGAGCGGTTCGCGCTGACCGCCGAGGAGTGGCCCGGGTCGGCCGCCGCGGACGAGCGGGGCTGACGGAGCGGGCACGACGGGCGGCCCGGGCGGGGTGACCGGACCGGGCGGGGTGACCGGCCCGGGCGCCGGCCGGGGCCGGTTCCGGCGCGGCGTTGCGGTTGGAGGAGCCGGGCCGATGTCCGTATTGTCCGATGGGTGACTGATCCCGTGCCGCCGCGTCAGACCCCCGACCAGCCCTGGCGCTCCGAGGGCGCCCCGTCCCCGCCGCCCCGGCGCCGGATGCCCGGCGGCTGGACCGGTCTCGTCCTCACCGCCCTCGTGGTGTTCCTGATCAGCGACCTGCTGCTGTCGTTCTTCGGCCCCGGCGGCGCGACCACGATCTCCTACACCGAGTTCAACAACCAGCTGAACAAGGGCAACGTCACCAAGATCTACTCCAAGGGCGACGCGATCGAGGGCACCCTCAAGAACGCCGAGCCCAAGCCGGACGGCGACAAGGGGACGTACACCGAGTTCGACACCCAGCGGCCGGTCTTCGCCGGGGACAACCTCTGGAACACCCTCCAGCAGCAGGGCGTCGAGGTCACCGCCGAACCGGTCGTCCAGCAGCGCAGCTTCCTCGCCAACCTGCTCATCTCGCTGGCCCCGATGCTGCTGCTGATCCTGATCTGGGTGCTGCTCGCCCGGCGGATGGCCGGCGGCCTCGGCGGCGGGCCGCTCGGCCGCAAGACCCCGCCCAAGCCGGTCACCGCCGAGGCCGGCAAGCGCACCACCTTCGCCGACGTGGCCGGCATCGACGAGGTCGAGGCCGAACTCACCGAGGTCGTCGACTTCCTGAAGAACCCGCAGCGGTACCGCCGGCTCGGCGCCAAGATGCCGCGGGGCGTGCTGCTCAGCGGCCCCCCCGGCACCGGGAAGACCCTGCTCGCCCGGGCCGTCGCCGGCGAGGCGGACGTGCCGTTCTTCTCGGCCTCCGCCTCCGAGTTCATCGAGATGATCGTCGGAGTCGGCGCCAGCCGGGTGCGCGAGCTGTTCGCGGAGGCCCGCAAGGTCGCCCCGGCGATCATCTTCATCGACGAGATCGACACCATCGGCCGGCAGCGCGGCAGCGGCGGCGGCATGGGCGGCCACGACGAGCGCGAGCAGACGCTCAACCAGATCCTGACCGAGATGGACGGCTTCACCGGGTCCGAGGGCGTCATCGTCATCGCCGCCACCAACCGGGCCGACGTGCTCGACCCGGCGCTGCTGCGCCCCGGCCGGTTCGACCGGCGGATCACCGTCAGCCCGCCGGACCGCGACGGCCGGGCGGCCATCCTGCGCATCCACAGCCGGGAGGTCCCGCTGGCCGGTGACGCCGACCTCGTCCGGCTCGCCAAGGCCACCCCCGGCATGACCGGCGCCGAACTGGCCAACCTGATCAACGAGGCCGCCCTGCTCGCGGTCAAGCGCCGCCAGGACGCGGTGAACGAGCGCGACCTCTCGGACGCCCTGGAGAAGGTCCAGCTGGGTGCCGTCCGGCCGCTGGTGATGCCGCAGGCCGAACGGGAGCGGACCGCGTACCACGAGAGCGGCCACGCGCTGCTCGGCATGCTCCAGCCGGGCGCGGACCCGGTCCGCAAGATCACCATCGTGCCGCGCGGCCGGGCCCTCGGCGTCACCCTCTCCACCCCGGAGGCCGACCGCTACTCGTACACCGAGCCCTACCTGCGCGGCCGGATCATCGGGGCGCTCGGCGGGATGGCCGCCGAGCAGGTGGTCTACGGGATCGTCACCACCGGCGCGGAGAGCGACCTGGAACAGGTCACCGGCATCGCCCGCGGCATGGCCGGGCGGTGGGGGATGAGCGAGCGGGTCGGCCGGCTCACCGCCGTTCCGGCCGATCCGCAGGGCGCGTACGGGCTCTCCGCGGCGCCGACCACGCTGGACGCGGTGGACGAGGAGGCCCGCCGGATCGTCGCGGAGTGCTACGAGGAGGCGGTCCGGCTGCTCACCGAGCAGCGGGCCCGGCTGGACTCGCTGGCGGCGGCGCTGCTGGAGGCGGAGACGCTGGACGAGGAGGAGGCCTACCGGGCGGCCGGGGTGCCCCGGAAGGCGATCGAGCAGGCCTGAGCGGGCCTGAGCGGACCCGAGCAGGGGCCGGTGCGGGCCCGGCACGACGAAGGGGCGCACACCGCGCGGTGTGCGCCCC
>NZ_JBHJRC010000167.1:0-18218 GCF_042261735.1 Kitasatospora sp. NPDC056327
CCCGCGGGGCTCCGCCGGGTCACGGCAGCGGGCGCTTGCCGCCGCCGCGGACGGGGCAGGCTGCCGGGTATGCGCGGGACGGGGGAGCGGGGAGCGGTCCGGGCGGTGCTCCGCTGGGCGGGACACCCGGGGACGCTGGGCGCGGTGGCGGTGCTGCTGTTCAACGACCACGTGGGCAAACGGCTGTGGCCGGGCCCGGTGACGGGGAAGCTCAGCGACCTCGCCTGGATGCTGGTCTCACCGGTGGTCCTCGCCCTGCTGCTGACGCCGCTGCTGCGCCTGCGCGGGGACCGTCCGGCGTTCGCGGGGCTGGCGGCGACGGCCGTGATGTTCACCGTCGCCAAGTCCGGCCCCGCCGGTGGCGAGTTCGCCTCCGCCGTCTGGTCGTGGAGCGGTGTGCCCAGCCGGATCCGGGGCGACCGCGGCGACCTGGTGGCCCTGCCCGTGCTCTGGGTCGCCTGGTGGCTGTGGAGGCGCTCGCGCACCACCCGGCGGCCGTGGCAGTGGGCGGCCCTCCTCGGGGTGCCGCTGGCCGTGGCCGCCATGGTGGCCACCTCCCGGTCGCCGGAGCCGCCGCTCGCCCTGTGGAGCAGCGGCGGGCAGCCGGTGCTCGACACCACGGAGAGCCGGTGGACGTCGCCGGACGGCGGCGCGACCTGGACCCCGCAGCGCCGCACCGGCGCCGCCCGGGCCGCCCGGGACGAGCGCCCCCCGCAGGAGGGCCGGTGCGTGGCGGGTCGGCCCATGCTGTGCTTTCGCCTCCTCGACGGGGAGTCGCCGGTCGAGGGCAGCGCGGACGGCGGCGTCACCTGGCGGACCGTCTTCGATCCCGGTCCTCCGTTCGTCCGCTCGACGCTGCCCCCGAGGCCGCTCCCGGGGACGCGTCCGCCCTTCGTGTTCGACCCCGCCCCCGCCCGTGTGCCGGCCGTCCTGCCCGACCCGCTGGCTCCGCCCGATCCGTCCTCGCCGGGCCCGTCCTCGGCGGGTGTCTCCGAGCCGGCCCCGGGCGGCACACCGGGCGGCACACCGGGCAGTGCGGTGCCGTCGTACACCGCCGAGACCGCCCGCCCCGCCGAGCTGCTCGTCGTCCCCGCCCCGGAGGGCTGGGCGGTGCTCGCCCACTACCCGGGGCGCGGACTGGTGCGCGGCAACTCCGACGGTGCGTGGTCGAGGCAGGGCTACCCGACGCTCCGCGCCGTCGTCGTCCCGGAGAAGCCCCGCTCCTGGGCCCTGGGCGTGCCGGTGGCGGTCGCGGCCGGCTTCGCGGGCGTCCTCGCCGCCACCGCCGCCCGGCTGCTCCGCGACTCCGCGACGGCCCGCCGCCCCGGCGAGATCCTGCTCCTGCTGCTCCGGCAGGTGCTGTGCCTGATGTGGGTCCGGCTCGCGGCGTGGCTGTGCGGCGGCGAACTCCTCTGGAGGGTACCCGGGGTGCTGCCCGCGGGCGTGCTGACCGCGGGGCTGCTGCCGATGCTCTGGTTCCTGCGCCGCGGGCCGGCACCGGGCCGGCGCCTGCTGCTCGTGCTGTTCGCGTTCGGGGCGGCCGGCGCGGCGGTGGGGCTGGTGCCGTACCTCCAGTGGGCGGCCGGCCGGACGGCGGCCTGGTCCGAGGCCTCGGGCCAGGTCCTCGGCTGGGCCCTGGCCGTCACGCTGACCGGCGCGGCCCTCGGCGCGCTCGTCACCACCCGCAGCGGCCTGCCACGGCCTCCCGCGAAGCAGCGGAGCTGAGCCCGCACGGCGGGACGCCCCCGAGGAGCGGAGGCCGCTCGTCGCGGCGGTGCTGCGGCCGGTCTTCCGTGGCACCGGGAACGGCGGGCCGCGCGGCGGTGTGCTGTCGGGGGCCTGCGCTACGGTCCTGCCATGGCAGCCTTGATCGATCTGACGCTCGACTGCACGGACGCGCAGCTCCTCGCCGCGTTCTGGAGGACCGCCCTCGGGTACGTGGACGAGCCGCCACCCGCCCCGTACAGGACCAGGGAGGAGTGGCTCGCGCAGTTCGACCTGCCGGAGGGTGAGGACGCCGACGACGGCGCCTGGCTCTGCGATCCCGACGGTGTCGGGCCCCGGCTGTGCATCCTGAAGGTTCCCGAGCCGAAGACCGCCAAGAACCGTCTCCACATGGACGTGAGGGTGCCGGTCGACGGCGGCCCGGCACAGCGGTGGGCCCGGATCGAGGCGGAGGCCGAGCGGCTGGTGGAGGCGGGCGGGAGCGTGCTGGAGGTGTTCGAGGGCCACCACGTCGTGATGGCGGATCCGGAGGGCAACGAGTTCTGCGTCGCGGCGGGCCCGGTCCGCCGCTGACCGCGCCGCTCGCCCCGGGCCCACGGCGGCGGAGTGTGCCCGGGGCCGGTGCCGTCGCCGGAGGGTGGGCGTCCCCCTGGTGGGCGCGGTTCAGCCGCCGCTCACCCGCTCGATGTGGGCGAGGACGGGTGCGGCGCCGTCCTCCGCGGCGATGCGGCGGCCGAGTTCGGCGGCCCGGTGGCGCAGGGCCGGGTCGGACAGGCAGGCCGTGATGGCGTCGCCGAGGGATTCGGCGGTGAGGTCCTGGAACGGCACGGGCCGGGGAGCGACGCCCAGCCGTTGCAGCCGGGCCGCCCAGAAGGGCTGGTCGGCCAGCACGGGCACCGGCACGGCGGGGACCCCGGCCCGCAGCGCCGCCCCGGTGGTTCCGGCTCCGCAGTGGTGGACGACGGCGGCGGTCCGGGGGAACAGCCAGTCGTGGGGGAGGTCGCCGATCGCCAGGACGTCGGGGCCGTGGCCGCCGAGTCCGGCCCAGCCCGCCTGCACCACCGCGCGGACGCCCGCCCGCTCGACGGCGGCGGCCACCACCTCGCTGAGTCGTTCGCCCTGCCCCGGCGCCATGCTGCCGAAGCCGATGAACACCGGGGGAGGCCCGGCCCGGAGGAAGTCGGTCAGCTCGGCGGGAGGCTGCCAGCCGTCCGGCCGGGCCGGCCACCAGTAGCCGGACACCTCGACGCCGGTCGGCCAGTCCGCGGGCCGGGGCACCACCCGGGGGCTGAAGCCGTGGAAGACGGGCCGGAGCTCCGAGGTCGCCGAGGTCGCCCCGGCGGGCAGGCCGAGTCGGGTGCGCACCCGGTCGGCGGCGCCGGCGAAGAGGGCCTCCGCACGGCCGAGCACGGTCAGACCACCGGCGAGGTTCGCCTCCGGCCCGGTGTCGCCGGTGCCCGGAGCACCGGGCAGCGCGAAGTCACCGGTGGCGAACGCGGGCGTGAGGTAGGTGCCGACGACCGGGATGCCGAAGGCCTCGCCCGCCGCGCGGCTGAGCGGTGCCGGGCCGAACGCGGTGAGGATCAGGTCGGCCCCGCCGGTCGCGGCCTCGGCCACCCCGTCGGCCAGCCCGTCGGCGTACGCCTTCGTCGCCTCCCGGGCCTCCTCCCGGGAGGCCGCCCGGGACCAGGCCAGGAGCAGCTCCTGGGCGTCGCCCGGCAGGGGCCGGTGGTCGAGGCCGCAGGCGCCGACGAGCTCGGCGAAGGCGGCATGGGCGGCGACGGCGACCTGATGGCCCGCGTCCTTCAGACGCCGCCCCAGACCGAGGAAGGGCGCGACGTCGCCGCGGGATCCGGCGGTGACGATCAGAACGCGCATGGGGTGGTCCTCCTCCGCGGACGCCGCCGCCCGGCCGCTGTCGACGGCTCTGCACGGGCGTTGTCCGACGCCGTGCGCGCCGCGTTCCCGGACGGGACGGGCCGCCGTCGTGCACGTACTCTGCCACACCGCGCACGGCCGGTCGGCGGGACGCCTCCGGCGCGTGCCGTCCGGCCGACGAGGCGTCAGCCGCCCGCGTCCTCCAGCCGCCCGAGGATCGAACGCAGCGTCCCGGCGCGGTCCGCCGCGTCGTGCGGGATCCGGGCGAGGCACGAGCGGAGCCGGCGCACCGTGCCCAGCCGCACGTTGCCGGGACCGACGGCGTCGACCACCGCGCCGACCGCGTGCAGGGCCCAGAACTGGGCGAACGCCAACGGCTCCTCGGCGGCCGCGTTCACCAGAGCCGTCAGGAACTCCCCCTCCGGACGGGCGTAGAGGCGGGCGTAGGCACTGAGCCGTGTGCCGCCGTCGGGCGACCGCAGGGCGGCCGCGACGTCGAAGCCGTCGAGCCGGGGCGCGTGCCGGACGAGTTCGGCGAAGATCAGCTCCTGCCGGTAGGTGCGCCCCGGACCGGAGGGCATCGTGCGCCGCAGGTCGGTGAACTCCTCCAGCAGCCGTGCGACCGCCTCGTGTGCCGTGCGCCCCCGACTGCTCTCCTCGCCGGCCGTGACCAGCGCGACCCGTGCCTGCCTGCCGGCGTCGCTCACGGCCAGCCGGACGTCCTCGGCCCGCTGCTCGGCGGCCTCCAGCCGCTCTTCCAGCTGGCGGTACTGGAACTTGGCGCCACCAGGCAGCTCGATGCTCTCGAACAGTCCGCCCAGCCAGGGCACAGTTGCGATCGCCGCAAGCACCAGAGTGGCGCCGTCGACCTTCAGATCCGGTCGGACGATGTGAACGATGCCGAGTGCCACCGCGCCGAGCGAGATGAACGGTGCCGTCAACCGCTTCCGCCAACTCATCGAGATGATCCCCTCCCGTGGCCAACTTGGCTGACACGTACAGCATTTCAGAGATCCTGCGGTGACGGGTCGAGTCTGGGACCCTCCAGCGTGCGACCGCCCGGGGTGCCGGACCGGTGGGCGTGGGAGTTGGTGGGTGTTCCGTTCGGTGGCGGCGGGGGTGTGGGGGGAGGTTCGCCTGCGACCGTCCTGGGTTTCGTTGGTGGTCAATTGGTCGGTCAACTGTTTTCCGGATTGGTCAGACGTACTGACAGGTCGGTCCGTCTGTGGAAATGTCTGGACCAATCCGCCGATCGGTCGGTGTCTGCCGGCCGGCTGCGCGGATTCTGGATCCGACCGGGCAGTTTCCCAGGGCGATTTGGCGGAGTCCCTCATGTTCCGTACGCAGGCGCGCCGCAGCGGCGCGCGTTCCTTGTTGGCTCTCGCGGTGGCCGGAGTGTGTCTGGCCGCCGTTCCGGTGCCCGCGGCCGCCGGGCCGGTGGCCGGACCGCGGGCCGTCACCTCGGCGCAGGTGCCGCCGGGTGTGACGGCGGGTGTGGCGGTCTACGACCGGCAGACCGGTACGTTCACCGAGCAGTTGAACGCCACGGGTCAGTTCCGTTCGGCGTCGGTGGTGAAGCTGCTGATCGCTCTGGACTATCTGTGGAACCGCGGGCCGGTGTACGACGTTCCCTCGGCGGACCGGGTGCGGCTGGACGCGATGCTGCGCAGCAGTGACGACGGTGCCGCCAGTTTCTACTGGGGGAACGGCGGTGGTGGTGCGATCGTGGACCGGATGGTGTCGCGGTTGTCGCTGGTGAACACGGTTCGTCCGGTGGACGACAACATGTGGGGTTACACGGCGGTGACGGCGGCCGACACGGTGCGGATCTACCGCTATCTGCTGGATCAGGCGCCGGTGGCGGTGCGGGACCTCGTGCTGGGGAACCTGCACGCCTCGACCCGGTGCGGGACGGACGGGTTCGACCAGCACTTCGGGATCGCGGGGTCGTTCGAGCAGCCGTGGGGTGTCAAGCAGGGCTGGTCGGGGTTCTCCTCGGGCGGGTGCACGCCCAAGCCGCCGAAGCCCCCGACGGTGGCGGCCGCCGGTACCGTCGCGGTCGACCTGACGAGGCCGGTCCTGCACAGTACCGGGACGGTGGGCACCGGTGACCGCAGCATCGTGGCCGTCTACACCTCGCACCCCGTGGGCACCACGTACGGCAAGGCGTACACGGACATCGGCCGGCTCACCCGCTCGCTGAACGTCCCCGGCGCGGTGCAGCCGGCCGGGAGCTGGTTCGGGACGTGGAGCGAGAACGTCAACGTGCGGCCGCAGGCGAACACCCAGCAGGCTGCGAAGACGGTGCTGCCCGCGGGCGTCGACGTGCTGGTCTCCTGCCAGAAGCAGGGGGAGACGGTCTCCGTCCCGCCGTACCTCAACGACTGGTGGGCGTACCTGCCGCAGTACGGCGGCTACGTCACCAACATCTACCTCCACTCGGCGGGCAACCAGCTGCCCGGCGTCCCCACCTGCTGACCGGCACCGCGTCGGGCCACCCGTCCTCCCGGTACGGGTGGCCACGCCGTCTCCCGGCCCGGCCACAACCGGGAACGAGCACCGCGCGCAGGGCCGGCGGTCCCCGGGTCCCGGCGTCGGGTCAGAGCACCGGGACGCAGATCTCGCACAGGTGCCGGTCGAGCAGGGCGGGCCGGTAGCGTTCGAGCACGGGGCGGGTGCCGTCGAACTCGAAGCCCTGGGCGGCGAGGTTCCCGAACAGCCCGGCCCACGCCTGTGCGAGGCCCTCGGGGGTGTGGGCGGCGGTCATGACGGCGTGCCGCCCGCCGGCCAGCCGGGTCACCAGGACCCCGGGGCCGCGCACCTGCGCCTCCTCGGGCACGACGAGACAGGTGTCGTAGCGGCAGGCGTGGGGCGCGGTGCGGGCGGGGTCGTCCCGGGCGATGCCCAGGACGGCGGAGTCGGCCCCCAGCAGGCCGTGCGCGGCGGCCCAGGTCCTGAGCTCCTCCATGTGGATCCGATTCGCCTCCCCGTAGGGGCCGGTGCGCCGCAGAAAGGCGATGCGGGATTCCGGGACGAGTTCCGAAGTGAACATCTATCATCCTTCGTTCGGCTGACGTGGGGAAACCGTAGCAAGGTATAAAAGTTCGTTCGAGGGGCTTTTAAAATCCTCCTCGAAATTCAGTCCGGAATTCCGGACGGGCAATGCGGGGGTGCGCCGCCCGAGGCCGGGAGGGGCTGCGGACCGTCGACGCCGGCGGGGGCCTAGAGTGTTCCGGTGCCCGGGATCAGCGTTCATCGCGTCACCAAGTACGACCCCGCCGACCGCGACGAGAACGGTTGGTACGTCGGGCCGCTCGACTCCGGCTGTGACGAGGGACCGGTCGAGGCCGCGTACCTGGAGGTCGTCGCCGCGTTCGCGCGCGCGGCCGGCGTGGAGTGGCTGACCGTCCGTGATCCGGAGCTCTCCGGTGTCGTGCACTTCGGCACGGGACCGGTCCTCGCGGGCCACGGCCTGCGCGGTCTGTTCGCCGAGCCGGCGGGGTTCCACGACGGTGCCCGGGTGGACCTCGCCACCGCGATCGAGCTGGTCCGGGTGATGCTCCGGGAGAGCGGCGCCTGGTGCCTGCTTGAGGCGGAGGAGCGTTTCTTCGTGCACGTCGGCCAGGACCAGTACCTGTACATCGGCACCGCCGGGCCGGTCGGACCGGGAGTGGCCCGCGCCCGGGAGCTCGGGCTGTTCCCGGAGCCGCAGGCCGGTTCCCCGTACGCTCCCCGGCCCGACGGAAGCACACCGGAGCCGCCGGCCGACGAGGGGTACTGGGCACGGTTGCGGCTCGCGGTCGCGGCGGGGGAGGTCCACCTGCTGGAGGAGCGCTTCGTCGCGAACAGCTCGCGCTGGCACCGGCTCACCCCCGGTACCGTGGACGCCGTCCGGGCCGGGCTCGCCCCGCGCTCCCGGCTGGCGGCCCGGAGGGATCCGCTGACCGCGGACCCGGACGCCGTACTGGGCCCGCTCGACCCGGCGGACTGTCACCACGTCCTGCGCGAGTACGCCGACGGTCGGCTCGCGGCCTGTTGGCTCGATCCTGAGGACCGGGCGGAGTCGGCCGAGGCCCTCGCCGGTGTCCGCCGCCTGGCCGTCCTGGTCCACGACGACTCCGACCCGCGGTTCACCGCCGTCCTCCCCGATCCCGACGGCGTGGTCCGGGTCCGCGGCGGCGACGCGTGACCGGGCCCGGCGCTCCCGGTGGGCCCGGCCGGGGCGGGGGCCGGCTGCGGTGAGGGCCGCCGGGGCCGGGCTCCGGGCGGTGCGTCACCGCCAGGGGTGCAGGCGGTCGATGCGGGCGAGCACGTGCTCGGCGTGCGGGCGCACGAGGGACCTCAGCTCCGTGCTCCACGTCTCGTCCTGGTAGTGGCAGGTGCGGTACAGGTCCCTGGCGTGCTCCAGGACGGGGCGGTGCTGCCCCGGCAGCCGGGCGACGGCCCAGTCGGCGGCGGCGTCCTTGGTCCTGATCGCGCCGGTGGCGAGGGTGGTCCAGACCCGGGCGAGGGTCAGCAGGGCGTTGCGGGTGTCGGCGTCGAGGTCGGCCAGGAGCCCGGGGAGGGCCGCGACGCTCGCCCGGGCGAGGTCGGCGGGCGGGACCGGGTCCAGGAGTTCGGCCGGGGGCGGTCCGGTCAGGGTGCGACCGCCCGTCAGGGCCACGGTGACGGCCAGGGCGAGGTCCGGCATCGGGCCGGGGCCCGGCGGCGCGCCCGTGCGCAGGTCCTCGCGCAGCCACTCCCCGAACAGGAAGTCCCCGGTCGGCGGGAACCGCCACGGGCGGACCTCGGACCGGACGACGACGGTGAGTTCGACCGGCCGGACCGTCGGGGTGAGGCCGGAGATCCCGAGCAGGCCGTCCACGAGCGCCCGCCGCTGCCCGGCGTCGAGACTGCGCCGGGTGACGGCCAGGACGTCCAGGTCGCTGGCCGGGGCGAGGCCGCCGAGCACGGCGGAGCCGTGGAGGTACGTTCCCAGCAACCCGGGGCCCACGACGCCACGGACGAGGGCGACGGTCCGCGCGAGCTGGTCCGCCGCGCCGCCGGCGTTCACCCGCGCGCCCCGGGCGCCCCGGAAGGACCCGGCGCCCCCGGCGGATCCGGCGCCCCGTCCGGGCCCGGGGCCGTCCGGGCCGCGCGCGGGGTGACCAGCATCCGGATGTCGTCGGCGGCCCACAGGACGAAGCGTTCGGTCGGCACCACCCGGTGGCCCGGCCGGGGCCGGAATCGGAGGCCCTTGAGGAGCACGGCCAGCAGCAGCTTCGCCTCCAGCATCGCCAGGCTCGCCCCCTCGCAGGCGCGCGGGCCGAAACCGAACGGGATCCAGGCCAGCCGCGGCCGGCCGGCGGACTCCTCCGGGGTGAACCGCTCGGGACGGAAGCGCTCCGGCTCGGGCCAGTGCGCGGGGTTCATGTGGACGGCGTGGAACGGGTAGAAGACCACGGTCCCGGCGGGGAGTCCGTATCCGCCGACGGTCAGCGGCCGGGTGGCCAGCCGGGCGCCGTAGGGGCCGGGCGGGAAGCGGCGCAGCGACTCCCGCAGGACCATGTCCAGGTACGGCAGCCGGCGCAGGTCGGCGTACCCCGGTGCCGCGCGGTCGCCGAGGACGCGGTCGAGCTCCGCGGTGACGCGGGCCGCCTCGGCGGGGTGCCCGGCGAGCAGGTGCAGGGTCCAGGAGACGGCCACCCCGGTGGTGTGGTGGGCGGCCAGCATCGTCCCGAGCACGGTGTCGCGGATGCGCGCGGGGCGCTCGCCGGCCTCGACGAGGGCGCCGATCAGGTCGCTGCGGTCGCCGTGGGCGCCCCGGCGGCCGTGGCGGTCCTGGCCCTCGTCCCCGCCGGGCGCTCCGGACCCGGCCGGGCGGTGGGCGGCGATCACCCCGTCGACCGTCGTCCGCAGGTGGGCGAGCGCCCGGGCGGTCCGGTCGGCGCGCTCCCGCGGGCTCCGGCCGGACGGCACCCGGTAGAGCTGCTCCAGCTGGTCGGTGAGGACCGTCTCGAAGGCCTCGACCACGCCGTCCGGGTCCGCGGCGTCGCCGCCCAGGGCGTAGGCGCAGATCATCCGGAGGGAGATGCCGGTGAGTTCCCGCTGGAGCTCGACGGGCTCCTCGGCGGGCAGGGCGGCCCAGCGGTCGGCGAGTCCGGTCGCCAGGGCCGTGAAACCGGCGAAGTGCCGTTCGTGGGAGGGCCGTCCGGCCAGGACGTCGAGGAGCAGCCGGCGCCACCGGGCGTGTTCGCCGGCGGGGAGCACCTGGAGGTTCCCCGCCTCGAACAGCGGGTCGAGGAAGGAGAACAGGGGCCGCGGCCGCTCGTCGAGGTGCGCGGTCGCCTCCAGCAGCACCGGATCGGCGATGGAGACGGCGTTCTCGGCACCGGGCAGCCGGAACCGCACGACCGGTCCGTACTCCTCGTGCAGCCACAGCTGGTAGGCGTGCAGACCGCCCGCCCGGGCGACGGCGTCCGCGCCGCCGTCCGGGCCGGGGTCGGGGCCGGGGATGGTCATGGGGCGGCCTCCTCGCGCCGGTGTGACAGTGCGTCGGATTCTTCCCCCGCCGTGCTTCCGGGGCCAGTGGACCTGCCGCGCGCCCGAATTCCGGGCGGGGCCGCCGGGCGCGGGGGCAGTTGCGCCGATGATGCGAATACCCGTTCAAGCATTCATCGGGCCGATGCAAGCGTCTTGCGCGGGTGCTTGCGGCCGTCCGGGGCATCCGGGGCCCGACGCGCCCCGGGCACCGAAAAGCAGGTGCCGCCGGTCCGCGGGATGGCGCAGCATGTGCCGTATGTCCGACACCTCAGTCCTCACCCGCGCCGAGGCCGCCGAGCGCCACCGACTGCTCGGCGTCCGCACCGTCCGCGTCGACCTCGACCTGACCCGTGGGCCGGAGGTGTTCGGCTCCACCACGGTGATCCGTTTCGGCTGCACCGCCCCCGGGGCGGAGACCTTCGTGGACGTCAAACCCGCCCGGCTGCGCAGGGTGGTGCTGAACGGCCGCGACCTGGACCCCGGCGCGCTGCGCGCCGGGCGCTTCCCGCTGACCGGACTGGCCGCCGACAACGAACTCACCGTCGAGGCCGACATGGCCTACTCGCGCACCGGCGAGGGCATGCACCGCTGCACCGACCCCGCCGACGGCGAGGACTACGTCTACGCCCAGTCCTTCCTCGACGACGGCCCGCGGATCCTCGCCTCCTTCGACCAGCCCGACCTCAAGGCGCCGTACACGGTGTCCGTCACCGCGCCGCCGGAGTGGACCGTGGTCGGCAACGGCGCGGGCCGGCAGGTCCGCCCCGGCCGCTGGGAGTTCGCGCCCACCCCGGCGATCAGCAGCTACCTGGTCTCCCTGGTCGCCGGCCGGCTGCACTCGGTGCGCGCCGAGCACGACGGGATCCCGCTCGGCCTGCACTGCCGCCGCTCGCTGGCCGCCCACCTGGACGCCGACGTCGCCGAACTGCTGGAGATCACCCGGCAGGCCTTCGACCACTACCACCGGATCTTCCGGCACCGGTACCCCTTCGACAGCTACGACCAGTGCTTCGTCCCCGAGTTCAACCTCGGCGCGATGGAGAACCCGGGCTGCGTCACCCTGCGCGACGACTACGTCTTCCGCTCCGCCGTGCCCGACACCGAGCGGGAGAAGCGCGCCATGGTGATGGTGCACGAGATGGCGCACATGTGGTTCGGCGACCTGGTCACCATGACGTGGTGGGACGACCTGTGGCTGAACGAGTCCTTCGCCGAGTACATGGCCCACGGCGTCACCGCCTCCTCCACCCGCTTCACCGGTGCCTGGACCGGCTTCGCCGCCCAGCGCAAGACCTGGGGCTACGACGCCGACCAGCGCCCCTCCACCCACCCGGTGGCACCCGACACGGTGGACGACACCGCCCAGGCACTGCAGAACTTCGACGGCATCTCCTACGCCAAGGGCTCCGCCGCGCTGCGCCAGCTGGTCGCCTGGCTGGGGGAGGAGGCCTTCCTCGCCGGGGTCAACGACCACTTCGACGCGCACGCCTTCGGCAACGCCACCCTCGACGACCTGCTCGGGGCGCTGGCGGCCGCCAGCGGCCGCGACATCCGCGGCTGGGCGGACCGCTGGCTGCGCACCACCGGCGTGGACACCCTGCGTCCGGACGGCGACCGGATCGTGCACACCTCGGCCGACGGCCGGCCGCGCCCGCACCGGCTGACCGTGGCGCACTACCGGCGCACCACCGGGGGCGCCCTGGAGGTCGCCGACCGGACGCCGCTCGACCTGCCCGCCGACAGTGCCGTGATCCGCCCGGCCGACGCCGTGCTGACCCTGCTCAACGACACCGACCTCGGCTACGTCAAGATCCGCCTCGACCCCGCCTCCTGGCGCACCGTGCGCTCCTCGCTCGGTGCCGTGCCCGAGGAGCTGGCCCGTGCCGTGCTCTGGGGCTCCGCCCGGGACCAGGTGCGCGACGGCGAACTGGCGCCCGGCGCGTACCTCGATCTGGTCGACGCCCACCTGCCCGGCGAGACCTCGGTCCACCTGGTGGACGCCGTGCTCTCCTTCGCGCGCGAGTTCGTGGTGGACGGCGCGGTGCCGCCCGCCACCCGGCCGGCGGCACTGGCCGGACTCGCCCGCGTCTGCCGCACACTGCTGCGGCGCACCGAGGACCGCCCGGACGACACCGGCCTGCGCCTGGTCGCCGTGCGCGGTGTGATCGGCACCGCCGCCGACGAGTCGCAGGCCGCCGAGCTGCGCGGCTGGCTGGCGGCCGGCACGGTGCCCGGCGGGCCGGTGCTCGATCCGGACCTGCGCTGGCAGCTGCTCCTGCGGCTGTGCGTGCTGGGCGCCGCCGGAGAGGCCGAGATCGCCGCCGAACTCGCCGCCGACCCCAGCGACACCAGCGAGGAGGGCGCCGCCCGCTGCCGCGCCGCACGGCCCGACCCGGCGGCCAAGGAGGCCGCCTGGCAGGCGCTGTTCCACGGCGAACTCTCCACCTACCTGGCCACCGCCACCGCCAGGGGCCTCTGGCAGCCCGAGCAGGCCGGACTGCTGGCCGGGCTGACCGCGCGCTACTTCGAGGAACTCGGCCCGGCCGCCGCCCGCCGCGGTCCCGCGATGGCCCGGGTGCTCACCGCCGTGGCCTTCCCCGCGTTCGCCGCCACCGACCGGACGGTGCGGGCCGCGGAGGACTGTCTGGCCGACCCGGACCTCACCCCGGCGACCCGGCGCGGCCTGGTCGACCAGCTCGACACCCTCCGCCGTGCGGTCCGGGCCCGGGCACTGACGGCGAACTGACCGGCAGGGGGCGGGCGGCCGTGTCCGTCCCGCCCCACGCGGCGAACCGTCCGCCGTGCTGCGCGGCGCCGGGAGCCGCGGAAGCGTCCGTCCCTCGCGGCGCCGTCCGTCAGAGCGGCGCGAGGAGGTCCTGGTGCACGCCGTCGAGGACGAAGCCGTTGTCCCAGCGGACCCGGACGGTCACCGGGTTGCCCCGCTCCAGGAACGCCGTCCACTCCGGCTCCAGCGCGGCGATCTCCTCCTCCAGCCGCCTGCGGCTCGCCTCCGGCACGGTGTGCCCGTAGTCCTCGAAAAGGGCCCTGAGCCGCTGGTACTCGCGGACTTCGTGGCTCTCGGGCAGTTCCCCGTCCACCCGCTCGACGGTGCCCTCGATCCCGGCGCCCAGCGAGAGGAACCCGACGACGGCCCCGGGCTCCCCGGCGACCGCCTCGCCGATCCCGAGGTCCTCGGCCAGCCTCACGCGCCGGCCCTCCTCCAGGCTCATCCGTCCTCCGCCTCTCCGTCCGTGGGTGCCGCCGGCCCGCCGGCCCGCGGCCCGGCCACCGTGCGCCGGGCACCTCACCGTACCGGCCGGGCGCCGGCGGGCCCGGCCCCGCACGTGTCCCCGCGCGTTCGGTCACGGCCGGTCCCCGGCACGCGGCGCGGGCCGGCCGCGCCACGTGCCGGGCACGGGCGGGCTCCGGCCGGCCCGGCCGGGGGTGCTAGAAATCTCTGGTGGACGATCACCCCGGACCCTCGACCCTGCGCGTCTTCGTGGCGCTGGCCCCGCCCGACGACGCCAAGGAGGAGCTGGCCCGGGCCCTGGCACCCGCCTGCGCCGACCACCCCCGCCTGCGGTGGAACCGCATCGAGGACTGGCACATCACCCTGGCCTTCCTCGGTGAGCTGCCCGCCGCCGCCGTGCCGCCGCTGAGGTCGGTGCTGGCCGGCCGGGCTGCCTCGCACCCCGCCCTGCGGCTGGCGCTGCGCGGGAGCGGGCACTTCGACGAGCGGCTGCTCTGGAGCGGGATCGCCGGGGACCTCGACGGGCTGCACGCACTCGCCACCGACGTCCGGGCGCTGGTGCGGTCCTGCGGGATCGAGTTCGCCGAACGCCCGCTGCGCCCCCATCTGACGCTGGCCCGGGCCCGCCGCGACGATCCCGTGAGCGTCCCGCGGGCGGCGGCCGGGCTGGAGGGTTTCGTGGGCCGGCCGTGGCCGGCCGAACGCCTCCACCTGGTCGGCAGCAACATCGGGCGCGGGCCCGGCCGGATCCGCTACCGGGACATCGAGTCGTGGCGGTTCGGCACCGCGCTCCGGGCCGCTGACGGCGGCGCCCCCGCCGGGCGTTAGCACGGTGCGGCGCCACGAGCGCCCGGCGGGTCCCCCGCGCCCGCCACCGCTTCGTCCCGCCCGCCCCGTCGGGCCGCCCCGTCGGGTCACCCCGTCGTCCGGGCCGCCCGCACCGCCCCGCTCGCCCGCCGCGCCCGCCGAAACAGGAGACGCCCCGCCATGACACCCGCCACCGACCCGAGTTCACCGCAGGACGTCGCGGTGGTGCTGTCGGGCTACGGCCCGGTCGGCCGCGCCTACGCCGACCTGCTGCGGACACGGGGCGAGGAACTCGCCCGCCGCCACGGCGTCCGGCTCCGGCTCGGCGCCGTCCGCACCGGTTCCGCGCACTGCCTGCCGCGCCCGGGCGAGCCGCTGCCGCCGCGTGCCGTCTGGACGCCGCCGGTGCCGCTGGAGCAGAGCCTCGACCGCAGCGGCGCACGCGTGCTGGTGCAGGCGCTGCCCTCCTCACCGGAGGTGCGGCGGCAGGCCGCGGAGGAGGCCGTCCTCGCCCTCCGGCGCGGGGTGCACGTGGTCACCGCGGCCAAGGGCCATCTGCTCACCCACTGGCGCGAGCTGGGCGAGGCGGCGCAGGCGGGCCGCGGCCTGATCCGGATCTCCGGGGCCACCGGCGCGGCGCTGCCCGCGGGCGACCTGGCGCGGACGGGTGTGCGCGGCCTCGGCTGCGTGTCCGTCCGGGCGTGCCCCAACGGCACCGCGACCTTCGTCCTCGACCGGCTGGCGGCGGGGGAGTCCCTGGCGGAGGCGGTCGCCGGGGCGCAGCGGCGCGGCATCGCCGAGGCGGACCCCTCGGCCGATCTCTCCGGGGCGGACGCGGCCACCAAGGTGCGGTTGCTGGCGGCGCTGCTGTGGGGGTGGGAGCCGTCGGCCGTGCGGGTGCGGACGGAGCCGGTGGACGCGCACACCGCCGGGGCGGCCCTGGCCGCGGCCGCGCGGGGGAACCGGCTGCGGGCGGTGGCGGGCGCCCGTGCGGACGAGCCCCTGCTGGTCCGCGTCGGGTTGGAGGAGACCGTGCCGGGCGATCCGCTGCACGCCCTGGCCGGCCCGGAGAAGGCGGTGGTCTACGGCTGCCCGGAGGCGGGGGACATCACGGTGAGCGGTGGCCGTTCGAGCCCGCTCGGCGCGGCGCTCGCGATGCTCAAGGACACCCTCGACGTGACGACGGCCGGCCGCTTCGGCTTCGGCTGAGCGCCGGGTCGGGGCCCCGGTCGAGCGCCCGGCCGGACACTCGGACGCCCGGCCGGGCGTCGGACGGGCCGGGCGCGGGCGCCGTCGCCGCGCCGGCCCCCGGACCGGCGCGGCGTGCGGGCCCGACCCCCGTCCGGTCCCGCACGCCCCGCCGACCCGGGAACCGGCCGCCCCGGTGCCCTGCTTCCGGGCCGGGGTGGCCGGGGCAGGGGTCAGCCGACCACGACCGTGTTCTGGGCGGCGCCGACGCGCCAGACGCCGTCCTCCTTGACCAGGACGTAGAACGGCCGTCCCTCCGGTCGGTCGGCGAGCCGGCCGCCGTCGGGTCCCACCGGCTGCTGACGGACGTTGACCGCCGCGACGTCGGGCCGCAGGAACAGCACGCGCTCGACGTCGTAGACGGCGGTGGACCCGGCCGTCGCCCCGGGCAGCACCTTGCGGGTGAAGGCCGCGATCTCCTCGAAGCCGGACAGCCGCTTGCCGTGGCCGGTCGTCCAGACCGGGTCCTCCCGGCGGAAGACGGCGAGGAAGCCGTCGACCAGCTCGTTCTGCTGGGCGTGCTCGACCTCGGCGACGAGGCGGCGGATCGCGGCCACCTCGGCGTCGGTCCCCGCGCCCTCGGGGGCGCCGAACACCTCGACCGGACGGTACGAGCCGGCGGTCAGCTCGGCCACCGCGCCGGGCCGCTCCGGCTGCCAGCCGAGGACGGTGCGGGCGGCCGCGCCGCTGACGCTCTGGTCGAGGGCCAGCGCCTCCGCGAAGAGCGGGCCGAAGACCTCGGCGGCCTGCTCCACCGGGACGGCGTGCGGGGCGGCGAGCACGCCGGCCGCGCGGCCGGCGGCCCGGGCGAGCTCGCGGACCGGGACGGCCGGCTCGCCGACGCCGTGCCAGACGGTGCCGGCCCCGGCCCGCTCGACGGCCGCGACGAACAGCCCGGCGAGGTCGTCCACGTGGACGGTCGGCCAGCGCACGCCCTCCTCGCCGTAGTACTCGGGCACCCCCTGCCCGCGGGCCCGGTCGACCAGGATGGCGGGGATGCCGCCCCCGCGCCCGTAGACGACGGCGGGCCGGACGACGACCGCGCGCACGCCCTCGGCGGCCTCGGCCAGCACCCGCCGCTCGATCAGCGGGCGGTAGCCGACGATGCCGATCGGGTCGGTCGGGGCGTCCTCGCCGACCTCCCGGGCCCCGCCGGTGGCGCCGAGCACCCAGACGCCGCTGGTGTAGACGAAGGGGCGGCCCGTGCCGCGCAGCGGGGCCGCGAGCGCCTCGACGACGGCGGTGTCGACGTCGGCGTCGCCGCTCGGCGGGGCGAGGTGGATCACGCCCTCGATGTCGGGACCGACCGCGCCCGCGAGCGAGGCCGGATCGGTGGTGTCGCCGACCACTTGGGCGTGCCAGGCGCGGCCGGGCCGCGGCTCCGCGCCACGGGTGAGCGCCACGACCTGGTGGCCGGCGGCGGCGAGGTGTTCGGTGACGGCGGAACCGATGTAGCCGGTGGCGCCGGTGAGCAGGATCTTCATGGCAATCCCCCTTGGTCGAACATTTCGATGTCAAAATTATAGGAAGGATCGATCGGCGATGTCAAACACTTCCACGTCGAAATGTTAGACTCCGTGCATGACGGAACAGCAGCCCCCGCTCGACGGCGTCGACCGCATCACCGCCCAGTGGCGCGCGGTCCGTCCGGACCTCGACGCCTCTCCCATGGCCGTGATCGGCCGGCTCTCCCGCGCCTCCCGCCTCCTGGAGCGCGGGATCAAGGAGAACCTGGCCCTCCACGGCGTCGAACCCTGGGAGTTCGACGTCCTGGCCACCCTGCTGCGCTCCGGCCCGCCGCACGTCCTCACCGCCGGTGAGCTCAGCTCGGCCGCCATGGTCAGCTCGGCGGCGCTCACCAACCGCATCGACCACCTCGTGGGCAAGAGTCTGGTCGACCGGGCCGTCGACCCCGCCCACCGCCGCCGGGTGCTGATCTCCCTGACCGACGCCGGCCGCGAGCTGACCAACCGCCTCGTCGAGCACCACCTGGCCGGCGAGGAACGCCAGCTGGCGGGTCTCACCGCCACCGAGCGCGACCAGCTGGCCGGCCTGCTGCGCCGCGTGCTGCTCACCCTCGGCGACCGGGCCGACGGGCCCGACCCGCGGTAGCCGCCGCCCCGTGCGCACCTCCGGGCGCGTGCGCGAGGGCCGCGCGGCCGATGATGGCGGGGAGCGGGCGGTCACCGTGGCCGCGCCGCGCGAAGGAGGCCCGTCATGACGATCCGGCGGCTGGACAACGTCCTCATCGTGGTCGACGACCTCGATGCCGTCATCGCGTTCTTCGTCGACCTCGGGATGGAGCTGGAGGGCAGGGGGCCGCTCGAATGGCCCGGGGCGGAGCGGGTCATCGGGCTCGAAGGGGTCCGGCAGGACATCGCCGTGCTCCGCGTCCCCGGCGGCCCCGGCCGGGTGGAACTGGCGAAGTTCCACCGGCCCGAAGCCATCGCCCCCGAGCCGCAGGACCCGCCGGCGAACACGCTCGGCCTCCGTCGGGTGATGTTCGCCGTCGACGACGTCGAGGCCACCGTCGCCCGCCTGCGCCGGCACGGCGCACGGCTCGTCGGCGAGATCGTGCGGTACGAGGACGTCTACCTGCTCTGTTACGTCCGCGGGCCCGAGGGCATCGTCGTCGGCCTCGCCGAGGAACTCGGCTGAGGCCCGGCCGGCCCCGCGCGGTACGCCGTCGGCCCCGCGCGGTTCGCCGCCGGACGGGGGCGGTGCGGCGTTCCCGGCGGCCCCGGCACAGACGGCCGCGCCGCGGTCCGTCCCCTCGACGGACCGCGGC
>NZ_JBHJRC010000168.1:0-18066 GCF_042261735.1 Kitasatospora sp. NPDC056327
GGGCGCGGGGAGGGGGCCGCGCGACGGCCCGGCGGGCGGGCGGCCGGCGCCGCCGTGCCATGCTCGGAGGCATGAGCACCGCCACCGCCGCCGTCCCCGCACCCGCCCCGCCCGCGGACACCGCCGCCGTCCGGCGTACGCCGGCCCCGCCCCGCCGCAACCCGGTCGGCGCCCATGTGCCGGTGGCCGCCCGGGGCCTGGCCGGGACCGGGCTGGCGTACGCCCGCCGGGTGGGCGCCGAGACGGTGCAGGTGTTCGTGGCGAACCCGCGCGGCTGGGCGACCCCGGCGGGCAACCCCGCCCAGGACGAGGAGTTCCGCGCGGCCTGCGCCGAGGAGGCGATCCCCGCCTACGTCCACGCGCCGTACCTGATCAACTTCGGCTCCGACACCCCGGCGACCAGGGAGCGCTCGGCCGCCTCGCTGCGCCACTCGCTGCGGCGCGGGCACGCGATCGGCGCGCTGGGCGTGGTGCTGCACACCGGCTCGGCGGTCGGTGCCGCGCCGGACGGCGGCTCCCGGCGGGACGAGGCGATGGCGCAGGTCCGGGCCGACGTCCGACCGCTGCTGGACGAGCTGGACGCGCTCGGCGACGACGCGCCGTGGCTGCTGCTGGAACCCACGGCCGGCCAGGGCCGTTCGCTCTGCTCCCGGATGGAGGACCTCGCCGGGTACCTGGACGCGCTGGACGGCCACCCCAGGGTCGGCGTCTGCCTGGACACCTGCCACGCCTTCGCGGCCGGCCACGACCTCGCGGCGCCGGGCGGCGTCCGGGAGACGCTGGACGCGCTGGTCGCGGCCACCGGGCCGGGCCGGCTGCGGCTGATCCACGCCAACGACTCCGAGGACGCGGTCGGCGCGCGCAAGGACCGGCACGCCAACATCGGCGACGGTCTGATCGGCGCCGAGCCGTTCCGCGAGCTGTTCGAGCACCCGGCGACGGCCGGCGTCCCGCTGATCGTGGAGACCCCGGACCGCAGGCACGGCGGCGAC
Source organism: Kitasatospora sp. NPDC056327 (assembly GCF_042261735.1). Classification (NCBI taxonomy): domain Bacteria; kingdom Bacillati; phylum Actinomycetota; class Actinomycetes; order Kitasatosporales; family Streptomycetaceae; genus Kitasatospora; species Kitasatospora sp. NPDC056327. The sequence goes on from NZ_JBHJRC010000168.1 coordinate 993, forward strand.
GGCACCGGCCACGCCCGCGACATCGCCGCCCTCAAGGCGCTGCGCTCGCGGGCGGCCGTGCCCGTCTGACCCGCCGTCGGGGTTCCCGTCCGGCGCTCCCCCGTCCGACGGTCCCCGGCTGCCGGGGGGCGGGCCCGGTGCGAGGGTGGAACGACCGACGCCCCGGCCCCGAGAACGGCGGTCCCCCGATGAGCCCGACGGTGCCCCGATGAGCCCGACCCGGAGACTGGCCGGGCTGCCGTGCGGCCGCCGCGGCAAGTGGGTGGTGCTGGCCCTGTGGCTGGTGCTGCTCGTGGCGGCCGGCCCGCTCGCGGGCAGGCTCACCGACGCGGAGGACAACCAGGCGTCCAGCTGGCTGCCGGGCAACGCCGAGTCCACCCGGGTGCTGGCGGAGCAGCGGGAGTTCCAGCCCGTGGACACCGCACAGGCGGTGGTGGTGTACGTGCGGGACACCGGGATCACCCCCGCCGACCGGGCCGAGGCGGCCCGGGACGCCGAGGCCTTCGCCACCGCCCCGCACGTGCTCGGCCGGGTGAGCGGCCCCGTGGAGTCGGCGGACGGCAAGGCCCTGCAGACCGTCGTGCCGATCGACATCGGCACCGGCGGCTGGCAGGACCTCCGCCCCGCCGTGGACAGCCTGCGCGCCACCGCCGCCGCGGACAGCCTCGGCATGACCACCCATGTCACCGGCCCGGCCGGGATCGGCGCCGACCAGGCGGAGGCCTTCGCGGGCATCGACTCCACCCTGCTCGCGGCCACCGTCACCGTGGTGATCGTCCTGCTGCTGCTCACCTACCGCAGTCCGGTGCTGTGGGCACTGCCGCTGTTCTCGGCGGCCGCGGCGCTGGTGGTCGCACAGGCCGTCATCTACCTGCTGGCCGAGCACACCGGGCTGACCGTCAACGCGCAGAGCGCCGGCATCCTCATCGTCCTGGTGCTCGGCGCGGGGACCGACTACGCGCTGCTGCTGACCGCCCGCTACCGGGAGGAGCTGCGCCGCCACCGGGACCGGCACGAGGCGATGGCCTTCGCCCTGCACCGGGCCGGGCCCGCGATCCTGGCCTCCTCGGCTACCGTGGCCGCCTCGATGCTCTGCCTGCTGGCCGCCGAGATGAACTCGACCAGCGGCCTCGGCCCGGTCTGCGCGATCGGCGTGGTGGTGGCGCTGGCCGCGATGCTGACCCTGCTGCCCGCCCTGCTGGTGATCGTCGGACGCTGGGTGTTCTGGCCGGTCCGCCCGGCGTTCGGCACGCCCGAACCGACCACGACCGGCCGCTGGGCGCACATCGGGGCGTGGATCGGGCGCCGCCCGCGCAAGGTGTGGACCGGCACCGCGCTGGCCCTGGCCGTCTGCTGCACCGGCCTGGTCTGGCTGAACGCCACCGGGCTCAGCACGGCCGGTACCTTCACCGGCACACCGGACTCGGTGACCGGCCAGGAGGTGCTGGCCGAGCACTTCCCGGCCGGCACCGGCGCGCCCCTCACAGTCGTCTCGGCGGCCGGTGGGGCCGGGGCGGTGCGGGCGGTCACCCTGGACACGGCCGGGGTGGCGGGTGCCTCGGAGCCGGTGGTCCACGAGGGCCGGGCGATGTTCCGGGCCACCCTCACGGATCCGCCGGACAGCGGAGCCGCCGAGGACACCGTCGACCGTCTGCGCACCGCCGTGCACGCCGTCCCGGGCGCGGACGCCGGGGTCGGCGGCTCGACGGCGGTGATCCTGGACGCCGGCCGGGCCGCGACCTCCGACAACCGGACGATCATCCCCCTGGTGCTGGGCGTGGTCCTGGTGATCCTGGCCCTGTTGCTGCGCGCGGTCACGGCCCCGTTGGTGCTGATCGCGACCGTGGTGCTCTCCTACGCGGCCGCGCTGGGCATCAGCGCGTTCTTCTTCGAGCACGTCTTCCACTTCGAGGGCCAGGACAACGCCTTCCCGCTGTTCGTCTTCGTGTTCCTGGTGGCCCTCGGCATCGACTACAACATCTTCCTGATGACCCGGGTCCGCGAGGAGGCCGCCCACCGGGGCACCAGGCCGGGCGCCGTCGCCGGCCTGGCCGCCACCGGCGGCGTGATCACCTCCGCCGGCCTCATCCTGGCCAGCACCTTCGCCGTCCTCGGCACCCTGCCGGTCGTGGGCTTCGCCGAGATCGGCTTCGCGGTCGCCCTCGGCGTCCTGCTGGACACCTTCGTGGTGCGCTCCGTCCTGGTCACCGCCCTGACCATGGACCTGGACCGGCACATGTGGTGGCCGAGCCCGCTGTCCCGGCCCCCGGCCCGGCCGGCGCGGGAGCCGTCCGCACAGCCCGGCGGGGCATGAGTTGTGCAGGCAAGTTCGTGCGCTCAAGGAGGAGTTGGCCAGACAGCCTTAAGTTACCGATGCGTTCATACGGCCATCGTTCACTGTCTGGACGAACGTGGCCCGGCGTCGCTTCACTGCGGGCATGCCAACTCCCTCCGTGCGCCTCGCCGCCGTCTGCACCGCCGCCGCCGCTCTGCTCGCGCCGCTCGCCGCCGCGCCGGGTGCCCACGCCGCCACCACCCCCGCGGCCGCCGCCACCGCCGGGACCCCGACCGTCCCCGCGCTCAGGGTGCTGACGTACAACGTCTTCCTGATGAGCAGGAACCTCTACCCCAACTGGGGCCAGGACCACCGCGCCAGGGCCATTCCGGCCGCCGGCTTCTTCCAGGGCCACGACGTCGTGGTGCTTCAGGAGGCCTTCGACAACGCCGCCTCCGACGCGCTCGTCTCGAACGCCTCGGCCGCGTACCCGTACCACACCCCGGTCGTGGGCCGCTCGACCGCCGGGTGGGACGCCACCTCCGGCAGCTACAGCTCCGCCACCCCGGAGGACGGCGGGGTGGCCCTGCTCAGCAAGTGGCCGATCCTGCGCAAGGAGCAGTACGTGTTCAAGGACGCGTGCGGGGCCGACTGGTGGTCGAACAAGGGCTTCGTCTACGCCGTGCTGAACGTCAACGGCCTGCGCACCCACGTGATCGGCACCCACCTGCAGTCCACCGACAGCGGCTGCTCCGCCGGACAGCCGGCCGCCGTCCGGGCCGCGCAGCTCAAGGCCGTCAAGGCCTTCGTCGACGCCAGGAACATCCCGGCCGCCGAGCCGGTGGTCCTCGCCGGTGACCTCAACATCGACGCGCACGGCTCCGAGTACCCCGCGCTGCTCGCCAACGCGGGCGTGGCACCGGCCGACACCCGCAACGGCTGGGCGAACTCCTTCGACACGGCGGACAACTCGATCGCCGCGTACCGCTACCCCGGCGAGCCCAAGGAGGACCTCGACCACGTCCTCTACCGGGCCGACCACGCCCGCCCGGCGACGTACACCAACACGGTCGTGCGCGCCCACAGCACGCCCTGGACCGTGAGCAGCTGGGGCACCTCGTACACCTACGACGACCTGTCGGACCACTACCCGGTGACGGCGGGCTGAACCCGGGCCGGGGCCCCGGCCGGGCGCCGGGCGGGCCCCCGGGCGTCAGCCTCCGCCGGTGAAGCGCCGGTAGGCGGCGGCGAGCACCGCGTCCAGCGCACGGCCGTGCAGGACGATCCCGGAGGACCCCAACTCGTCGAGGGCGGTGGGTGATCCGTCCCCGCCCTCGACGGGGTCGGGCACCCCCGCCCGCCAGAAGGCGTCGATCCGCTCACCGAGCGGGCGGTCGTCGTGGGAGGGCACGGTCTCACTCTCCGGTCGCGTCGTCGGACAGGGTCAGCAGCTCGCGCAGCCGCTCGGCGGGCAGTTCGGTCAGCCACTCCCCGCCGTCGCCGACCACCGCCTCGGCCAGGGTGCGCTTGGCGGCGAGGAGGCCGTCGATCCGCTCCTCGACCGTCCCCACGCACACCATCCGGCGGACCTGGACGGTGCGGCGCTGGCCGATCCGGTGGGCCCGGTCGGTGGCCTGGTCCTCGGCCGCCGGGTTCCACCAGCGGTCCAGGTGCACGACCTGGTTGGCGGCGGTCAGGTTGAGACCGGTGCCGCCCGCCTTCAGGGAGAGCAGGAACACCCGCGGCCCGTCCGGCTCCTGGAAGCGGGCGACCATCTCCTCCCGCCGGCCGCGCGGCACCCCGCCGTGCAGGTACAGCACCTCCTCGCCGAGCCGGCGCCCGAGGTAGGGCCGGAGCATGGTGCCGAACTCCGCGTACTGGGTGAAGACCAGCACCTTGTCCCCCTCGGCGAGCGCCTCCGTCAGCAGCTCCACCAGCCGGGTCACCTTGCCCGACCGGCCCGCCACCGCCGTGCCGTCGTGCAGCAGCTGCGCCGGGTGGTTGCAGACCTGCTTGAGCCGGCCGATCGCCGCCAGCACCGCGCCCTTGCGCTCGACGCCGCGCAGCCCGCCGAGCCGCTCCAGCAGATCGGCCACCACCGCCCGGTAGAGCCCCGCCTGTTCGGCCGTCAGGGTGCAGCGGACGGTGAACTCCTGCTTGGCGGGCAGGTCCTGGACGATCAGCGGGTCGCTCTTGCGGCGGCGCAGCAGGAACGGGCCGGCGAGCCGCCGCAGCCGGGCCGCCGCGTCCGCGCTGCCGGTCTGCTCGACCGGGGTGGCGAACCGCTCGCGGAACGCCTCCGCGCTGCCGAACAGGCCCGGGTTGACGAAGTCCAGGACGGCGTGCAGATCGGCCAGCCGGTTCTCCACGGGCGTGCCGGTGAGCGCGATCCGCGGGCCGGAGCGCAGCGAGCGCAGGGCGCGGGACTGCCGGGCCGACCGGTTCCTGATGTGCTGGGCCTCGTCGGCGACGATCCGCCGCCAGTGCACCCGGCGCAGCTCGGCGGCGTCCCGCTGGACCACGCCGTAGGTGGTGACGACCAGGTCGGCCGTGGCGTCGGGGGCGGTGCGGTCCGCGCCGTGGTGGACGTGCACCCGCAGGCCGGGAGCGAACCGGGCGGCCTCCCGGCTCCAGTTGCCGACCACCGACATCGGGCAGACGAGCAGCACCGGTCCGCGCGCACCGCGCTCGTGCTCCAGGGCGAGCAGGGCGAGGGTCTGCACCGTCTTGCCGAGGCCCATGTCGTCGGCCAGCACGGCGCCGAGGCCGAGCCGCCCGAGGGCGTCCAGCCAGGCCAGCCCCCGCAGCTGGTAGGGGCGCAGGGTGCCGGTGAACTCCGCGGGCGGCTGCGGGTCGCGCTCCCCCGGGCCGGGCCGGCCGGCCAGCAGGTCGCCGATCGGGCCGGTGGCGTGCACGGCGGTGACCGGCAGCCCGTCCACCACGGCGCCGTCGTCGACGGCGAGCCGCAGCAGGTCGACCGGCGCCATGGTGCCGCTGCCGTGCCCGGCCAGGAACCTGACGGCGGCGGCGAGCTGGGCCCGGTCGACCTCGACCCAGCGGCCGCGCAGCCGGACCAGGCCCTGCTGGGCGGCGGCGAGGTCCGCCAGCTCCCGCTCGGTGAGGGTCTCGCCGCCCAGGGCGAGGCGCCAGTCGAAGGCGATCACGGCGTCCCGGCCGACCTGGGCGTCCCGCGCCACGGCGGACGGGTCGGCGGCGGGGGTGCCGGCCGTCAGCACCAGGCCCAGCCGGGGGCGGCGCTGCCACCACGCGGGCAGCAGCACGCCGAACCCGGCGCGGGTCAGCGCGGGCGCCCCGGTGCGCAGGAAGGCCAGGGCGCCGTCCCGGTCCAGCCGGGCCTCGGTGGGGAAGGTGCCGAGCAGGGCGGCCCGCAGCGCGGGGGCCACCCGGACGGCGCGGGCGAGTTCCGCCCGGAAGGCCTCGGCCGGGTCGCCCGCCGCGGCGGGGACGGCGCGGGCCAGCGCCTCGTACGCCGGGTCGGGGACGGCGCCCGGCCGCAGGGCGGCGGCGGGGACCACCAGCGAGGGGCGGTCGACGGCGCGGACCAGCAGGTCGAGCCGCCAGAACTCGGCGGGCGCCCCACCGCCGGGGCCGTCCTCGTCCCGGCCGTCCTCGTCGGGGTCGTCCTCGTCGGGGCCGAGCGGTTCGGTGAGACGGAAGTCGAGCCGCAGAGGTGCGCCGGGCGGTCGGGCGGCCTGCCAGTCGGCGAGCCGCTCGGGCAGCCCGGCGGGCGGGGCCTGGGCGAGCCGGCCGTCGGGGCCGTGGAGGGCGGCGAGGAACGGGTCCGCGGGCGGGGCGAGGCCGGCGAGGGCGACCCGGGCCTCCTGGTCGACGAGGGCGTCCAGCAGCTCGGTGAACAGCGCGGCGGCGGTGGGCGGTGGGGCCGCCCCGGCGGAGGGGGCGGTGAGCGGGGCCGCGGAGGGGCCGGCGGACGGATCGGTGAACGGGCCGGTGGACGGCGACGCCCCGGCGGACGGCACCCGGTGCTCCGCGCGGCAGACCGGCGGACAGCCGGCGACCAGCGCCGTCTCCTCGCGGCGGGCCGGGGCGTCCGGTGCGGGCCGCCAGCGGGCGTACCACCGCCCCTCCTCCTCGACCGCCACCGGCAGCAGCCGCCCCCGCCCGACCAGCCGCCAGGCCAGGTCGTGCACGGCGGCCAGCCAGCGCACCGAGGCGCCGTAGGCGAGCTCGGCCGGGGCCCCGTCCGGCAGCTGGACGGTCGCGCCCGGCCAGTGCGGATCGTGCAGCGCGCCGAGCAGCTGGGCGGCCTGCGCGCGGTCGAAGAGCAGCGCGGGCACCCGCCACGGGCTCAGCGCGGCCCCGCGCGGGGCCGCGCCCACCGGCAGGTCCGGGGACGGCACGGGCCGGGCACCGAGGGTGGGCAGCAGCAGCCCGGCCCACCGCTCGTCGGCCTGCTCGGCCAGCCAGCCCAGCCCCGGCCCGACCGCTCCGAGCAGCCGCGTCACCTCGCCGGCCGGACAGGCGAACGGGTGCGCCGCCGCACCCCGCCCGGGCCGCACCGCACCCTCCCCCAGGTACACCGCCGCGTCCTCCGCCCAGACGGCGAGCCTGCCGTCGGCCCGCCAGAGCGCGTGCAGGGCGTACATCGGCGGGCGGCACCTCTCGGGAGGGGGGACGGGCTTCCCAGCCTAGTCCGGGCCACCGACAGTGCCGCCCGGAGCGGCGCGGGCCTGCCGCGCGGGGTCCGTTCCGGCCGCCTAGGCTGAGCGGCGAGTTCCGTTTCGCCCGGATTCGTCCACCCCACGGGATGGTGAGCGCCGTGACCACGTCCGACGAACGGCCGGCCGGGCCGGCCCCGCGCCGTCCGGGGCCCGCCGTGGGCCCGACCCCCGGCGGCGAGCCGGAGTTCCGCCCCTACCACCACCCGGCCGCCGGCTGGGGCGCCGCCAGGAGCGTCACCCGCTTCCTCGCGCACGAGGGCGCGCTGGTGGACGGCCCCCGGGCCATCAGGCGGATGAACCACGAGGACGGCGGCTTCGACTGCCCCGGCTGCGCCTGGCCCGACGACACCAAGGGACTGCACCTCGACATCTGCGAGAACGGCATCAAGCACGTCACCTGGGAGATGACCCGCAAACGGGTCGGCCGCGAGTTCTTCGCCGCGCACACGGTGACCGAGCTGTCCGGCTGGAGCGACTTCGCGCTGGAGGACCAGGGCCGGCTGACCGAACCCATGGTCTACGACCCGCGGACCGACCACTACGTCCCCATCAGCTGGAAGGACGCCTTCGCCCTGGTCGGCCGCACCCTGCGGGAGCTGGACAGCCCGGACCGGGCCGCGTTCTACACCTCCGGACGGCTCGGCAACGAGGCCACCTTCCTCTACCAGCTGCTGGCCCGCGAACTGGGCACCAACAACCTCCCGGACTGCTCCAACATGTGCCACGAGGCGAGCGGACGGGCCCTGCACGCCTCGCTGGGCACCGGCAAGGGCACCGTGGACCTCAAGGACTGGGAGGCCACCGACGCGCTGTTCATCCTCGGGGTCAACGCCGCCTCCAACGCGCCCCGGATGCTCACCGCGCTCGCCGAGGCGTACCGGCGCGGTGCGCAGATCGTGCACGTCAACCCGCTGGTGGAGGCCGCCGCGACGCGCACGATCATCCCGCACGACTTCACCGGCATGGCGCTCAACCGGGCGACCCGCACCAGCACCCTCAACCTCCAGCCGCGCATCGGCGGGGACATGGCCCTGCTGCGCGGCATGGCCAAGGCCGTCCTGGAGCAGGCCCCCACCGACCCGCGGGCGCTGGACCGGGAGTTCGTCGAACGCTGCACCGAGGGCTTCGACGCCTACCGGGAGCTGTGCGCGGCCACCCCCTGGGAGGAGATCGAGCGGCAGTCCGGCGTCCCCCGCGCGGACATCCTGAAGGCCGCCCGGATCTACTGCGACGCCGACCGCTCCATCGTCAGCTGGTGCCTGGGCGTCACCCAGCACGAGCACGGCGTCGACACCGTCCGCGAGATCGTCAACCTGCTGCTGCTGCGCGGCAACCTGGGCCGGGAGGGCGCCGGCCCCTCGCCGGTGCGCGGGCACAGCAACGTCCAGGGCAACCGGACCTGCGGCATCGACCACCGCCCCGAACCGGCGTTCCTGGACCGCCTCGGCGAGGTCTGCGGCATCGACCCGCCGCGCCGGCACGGCCTGGACACCGTCGGCACCGTCGAGGCGATGCACGGCGGCGGGATCGACGTCTTCGTCGGCATGGGCGGCAACTTCGCGCTCGCCGCCCCCGACACCCCGTACACCTGGGAGGCGCTGCGCCGGTGCGAACTCACCGTGCAGGTGAGCACCAAGCTCAACCGCAGCCACCTGGTGCACGGGCGGCAGGCGCTCGTCCTGCCCTGCCTGGGCCGCACCGAGAAGGACCGGCAGCGGGGCGGGCTGCAGAGCACCTCCGTCGAGGACTCGATGAGCATGGTGCACCTGTCGGTGGGCATGAAGCGCCCGGCCTCCCCGGACCTGCTGTCCGAGCCGGCCGTGATCGCCGGGATCGCCCGGGCCGCCCTGCCCGACAGCCCCACGCCGTGGGAGTGGTACGTCGAGGACTACGACCGGATCCGCGACACCATGGCCCGGGTGCTGGACGGCTTCGAGGACTTCAACCGCCGGGTGCGGCTGCCGCTCGGCTTCCGGATCAAGCAGCCGGCCCGCGAGCTGGTGTTCCTGACCCCCTCCGGGCGCGCCGAGTTCTCCGCGGCGCCGCTGCCGGACGTCGTCCCCGCCGCCGGCACGCTGGCCCTGGGCACCATGCGCTCGCACGACCAGTGGAACACCACCATCTACTCGGACAACGACCGCTACCGGGGCGTGCGCAACCTGCGCACCCTGGTCTTCATGAACCCGGACGACATGCGCGAGCGCGGGATCGCCGAGCTGACCCCGGTCGACATCGTCAGCACCGCCAGGGACGGCTCCACCCGCCGCCTCGACGGCTACCTAGCCGTGCCGTACGACATCCCGCGCGGCTGCGCGGCCGGGTACATGCCGGAGATGAACGTGCTCTGCGCGCTGGCCGACCGCAGCACGCAGAGCGACCAGCCGATCATGAAGCACCTCAAGGTGACCGTCGAGGCCGCGCGGTGAACCGTCCGCGCACGCCGCGCACCGTCGCCCGGCCGGCCCGCCGGCGACACCCGGATGGATCATCTGGCGGGCGGGGCCCGGGATTTGCTCCTACGTTGCGGTGCGAGGGGGCATTCCGAACGAAAGGCGCAGACTCCATGGCCGGCAAATTCGAGCTGTACACCGATGAGAGCGGCATGCACCGGTTCCGGCTCAAGGCGAGCAACGGCTCGATCGTGGTGACGGGCGACCCGCAGGAGAACCGGGACGACTGCCTCAAGAGCATCGAGTCGATCCGCAGGCTCGCGCCCTACGCGGAGCTGAAGGAGGCGGCCGCCGGAACGGCCTGAACACTCCGGTGAAGCGCCCGGACGGGCGCCGCGCGGGTCGGCGGGACAAATCGCCGACCCGCGTTCGTTTGTACGACAGATCCCTTTGGCCGCGTGCACGCCGGACGCGGACAGAACACTTGCATGCGTGTCGTCATCGTCACCGAGTCCTTTCCCCCCGAGGTCAACGGCGTCGCCCACAGCGTGCTGCGGACCGCCGAGCACCTGCTCCGCCGGGGGCACCAGCCGCTCGTCGTCACGCCGGCGCCCGCGCGCGGCGCACAGAGCCCGTCGCACACCTTCGGCGCCGGCGGGGTGCCCGCCGGGCTGCCGGTGGTGCGCGTCCCGTCCGTCCCGCTGCCCGGCTATCCGCAGGTCCGGATCGCCCTGCCCGGCCGGCAGCTGACCGCCGCGATCCGCGGCCACCGGCCCGACCTCGTCCACCTGGCCAGCCCGTTCGTGCTCGGCGCGCGCGGCGCGCAGGTCGCCGCCCGGCTGGGCGTGCCCGTCGTCGCCGTCTACCAGACCGACCTCGCCGGGTACGCGCACGCCTACCGGGCCGGGCGCGGACTCGGCGAGGCCGCCGCCTGGCACCGGATCCGCAGCATCCACGGCCTCGCCGCCCGCACGCTCGCGCCGTCCACGCCCGCCGCGCAGGACCTCACCGCGCACGGGGTGGCGCGGGTCCAGCTGTGGCCGCGCGGCGTGGACTCGGCCCGCTTCCACCCGCGCCACCGCGACGAGGCGCTGCACCGGGCGCTCGCCCCCGGCGGCGAGGTGCTGGTCGGGTACGTCGGGCGGCTCGCGCCGGAGAAGCGGGTCGACCTGCTGGCCGAGACCTCGGCCCTGCCCGGCGTCCGGGTGGTGATCGTCGGTGACGGGCCGTCCGCGCCCGGGCTGAAGGCCGCGATGCCCGGTGCCGTCTTCCTCGGCCGGCGCACCGGCGAGGAGCTGGCCCGATGTTTCGCGACCCTGGACGTGTTCGTGCACACCGGGCCGCTGGAGACCTTCTGCCAGACCATCCAGGAGGCGATGGCGAGCGGCGTCGCGGTGGTCGGACCGGCCGCCGGCGGCCCGCTCGACCTCGTCGCGCACCACCGCACCGGACTGCTGGTGCCGCCCCGCGACGGCGCGGCGGTGGCCCGTGCGGTGACCGCGCTCGCCGGGGACGCGGAGCTGCGCGCCGCCTACGGGCGCGCCGGGCGGGCCGAGGTGACCGCCCGGACCTGGGAGGCGGTCGGGGACCTGCTGCTGCGGCACTACGCCGAAGTGCTCGCCGAGCACCGTGGAGCGGCGCCCGTCGTGCCCTCCACCACCGCGGCGGCCGCACCGGCGGCGCCCGCCGGGCCCGTTCCGCCGCCCGCCCCGCTGACGGAGGAACTGCCCGCATGACCGCCGGCCCGCTGCGGATCGTCAGGGTGGCGAACTTCGTCACCCCCGTGTCCGGCGGACTCCGCACGGCGCTGCGCCACCTCGGCGCGGGCTACCGGGCCGCCGGGCACACCCCGGTGCTCGTCGTGCCCGGCGAACGGCGCTCCGTCGAGGAGGACGCGCAGGGGCTGGTCGTCACGCTGCCCGGCCCCGTGCTCCCCGGCAGCGGCGGCTACCGGCTGCTCACCGACCGCCGGGCGGTGGCCGCCGAGCTCGAACGGCTCGCCCCCGACCGGCTGGAGGTCTCCGACCGCACCACCCTGCGCTGGACCGGCGCCTGGGCCCGGCGGCACGGCGTGCGCTCGGCGATGGTGTCGCACGAGAGCGCCGTCGGACTGCTGCGGACCTGGGGCCTGCCCGGCGCGGTCGCCGGGGCGGCCGCGAACCGGCTCAACTGCGGCACCGCCCGTTCCTACGACACGGTGATCTGCACGACCGACTGGGCCGCCGCCGAGTTCCGCCGCCTCGGCGTGCGGAACCTGGCGCGCGCCCCGCTCGGCGTGGACCTGGCCACCCTGCGCCCCCCGGCGGCGGCCGCGCGGGCCGCGGAGCGGGCCCGGTACGCCGCGCCCGGGCAGGTGCTGCTGGCGCTCTGCTCCCGGCTGTCCACCGAGAAGCGCCCCGAACTCGCGCTCGACGCCCTGGCGGCACTGCGGTCCACCGGGGTCGACGCGGTGCTGGTGGTGGCCGGCACCGGACCGCAGCGGTCGCGGCTGGCCGCCCGGGCGGCGCGGGACCGGCTGCCCGTGCACCTGCTCGGTCACCTGGCCGGGCGCGGGGCCGTCGCCCGGCTGCTCGGCTGCGCGGACGTGGTGCTGGCGCCGGGGCCGGTGGAGACCTTCGGGCTGGCCGCGCTGGAGGCGCTCGCCTGCGGCACGCCGGTCGCGGTCAACCGCGGCTCTGCGCTGCCCGAACTGGTCGGCACGGCCGGCGTGCCCGCCGAACCGACCGGCGCGGGGTTCGCGGACGCGGCGTGCGAACTCCTCGCGCGCCCCGAAGCGGCCCGGCGCGCCGCCGCCCGCGCCCAGGCCGAACGGTACGGCTGGCCGGCGGCCGTCACGGCCTTCCTCACCGCCCACGGCGCGGCGCCGGTCGGCGCGCACTGAGCACGGGGCGGGGTGCCGGCGGGGTGCCGGCGACCGCTCGACCGCCGGGCAGGAACGACAGGACGGAACGACAGGACGGAACGGCCGGGCCGGACGGTCCGGGAACGGGTGGGAGGTCCGATGAACACGATCACCGCGGTGGACGGAGGAGGCGGCACGGTTCCGGGCGCCGCGCACGGAGGGGACCGCGCGGAGGAACGGCGCACCACGGAACCCGTGCGCTTCGTGGCCCTCGGCGACTCGCTCACCGAGGGCATCGGCGACCCGCTGGCCGACGGCTGGCGCGGCTGGGCGGCCCTGCTCGCCCGGTCGCTCGCCCCTCCGGTGACCGACGTCGAGTTCACCAATCTCGCGCGCAGCGGCGCGCTCACCACCGACCTGCCGGCCGAGCAGCTGGCACCGGCCCTCGTCCTCCGCCCGCAGGTCGCCGCCGTGGTGGCCGGCGGCAACGACACCCTGCGCTCGGGCTTCGACGTCGACCGCACCACCCGCGCCCTCGACACCGTCCTCGGCCGGCTCACCGACGGCGGCGCGGTGGTACTGACCGCCTGCCTCCCCGACCCCGGCACCCTGCTGCGCCTGCCCCGTCCGCTCGCCCGCCCGCTGGCCCGGCGGATGCGCGCCGTGAACACCGTGGTGCACGCCCTCTCCGCCCGCCACGGGGCCGTCCACCTGCACGTCGCCGACCTGCCCTGGACGGCCGACCGGCGCCTGCTCAGCGTCGACCGCCTGCACCCCAGCGCCGAGGGCCACCACCTGATCGCCCGCGGCTTCCACGACCTGCTCACCGCCACCGGCCGCCCCCTCGGCCCGGCCCCCGCCCCGGAATCCGCCGAACCACCGCCCGGCACCCTCGCCGACCTCTGGTGGATGGCCACCAAGGGCACCCGCTGGGTCGTCGACCGCAGCACCGACCTCCTCCCGGGCCTGGTGGCCCTCGCCGCCGCCGAGGGCTACGCCCGCCTCCGCGGCACCACCGACCACCAGGACCACCGCATGACCACCGCCACCACCACCGCCCTCGCCGCCCTCCCACCCCCACCCACCACCCCGGCCTGAACCGTCGACACCCCCGCAGCCCACCCCGCCGGACGCCCGGGCACGAGCACCGCCACCGGTGGCCGGCGGACACCACTGGGACGGAGCCCGCCGGGCCCCGCCGATGTACCGCTCCGGGAGTCCGCCTCGCCGGGGAAGGCGGTCGTCGGCCGCCGGCCACGCTTGCCCCCGACGCGTTCCGGAACCGGGTCGGCCGAGGGCCGGCATCCGCCACCCACCGGGGCGCGACCGGCAGCACGGCACCGCCGCCGTCGGGCCGATCCGCTTCCGGCCCGGACCGCGATCAGCTCTCCTCCGGGGCGTCGGCCGTCTCCTCCTGATCGGCCGTGACCCTGCTCAGCAGCACCGCCGGCGACGGCATGACGGCGTACCAGGTGTTGGCACTCTCGTCGGCGGCCGGGGCCCAGGCCGCCACCACCGGGAGTTCACGGTGTTCGCCGGCCTCCAGCGGGGGCAGCGTCCAGGACATGCCGTGGTGGTGGCCGTGGTCCACGCCCCACGCACTGCGCGCGTGATCGTGCACCTCGTCGATCAGCGCATCCCACCGCCCCGGTGCCTCTCCCGCGTCGGCGGCCCAGCAGATCGCGTCCTCGTCGTTGCCTCCGATGGTGAGCCGGGTCGTCTCGTCCTCGACCGTGATCGCAGCCAGTGCCTGCCCCCCGTCGTACCCCGCGTCGGCACCCTCCGGAAGCGGCACCGACAGCCCGGCCGAGAACTGCACCCGCCCGAGCGGCGCAAAGGCGTCGATCCGCCAGACAGCCGCGCGGCAGCCGGTCAGCGGCCCCCAGTGGTCGGGGTCGAGCTCGGGGTCGTACGGGGTCAGCAGCAGCTCGACACGGGCCCCGGAAGTCACCCAGCGGGCGAGCGTCCGGTCACCCGGCAGCCGGAACAGCTCATCGGGCCGCAGGGCGAGATCGGTGTTCCCGATGGCCGTGGTGAAGGTCAGCGGCCCGAACGGCGTGTCGACAGCCGGCTGCTCGACGGAACGCAGACGGACGCGCGGGACGGCGGGAAGCAGCACCGCCTCAGCGTACTGTCGTGCGACGTGTCGGGATCCGCCGGACGGAAGCCGGTGCCGTGCCAGGCGTTGTTCGCCCCGGCCGGCCGGACGTGGTGGCAGGGCTGCTGAGGTCGTGGATCACGTCCCGGGCACGGTCCGGGCCGGTGCGTGTCACCCGGCGACCGCGGCCACGTCCATGTCCCGGGCCGAGAACAGAACCGTTCGGACCCGCGTCCAGGCCGAGTCCCACGACGGACGACCCGCAGCGGCCGACGCCCTGCGTCGTCATCGACCGCACGGCCCCGCACAGCACGACGCACGACGCGCCGCCCCGGTCCGGCCTCCGGACGGCGCGTCAGCACGGGGCGAACGTCGCCCGATGCGGCACCGGGCAACCGGCCCGAGCCGACACCGCCCCGCAGCACGGGACGTCGACGGGGCCGACTTCCCGTGCGGGTCCTTCAGGTGGGCAGTCCGGCGAGGGCGTCCGTCAGGGCGGCGATCCGGGCCGGCTCGCCGTGGGCGCGGCCCTGATGGGCGGAGGTCACCGCGCGGGCCCGGGTCCAGCGGGGGACGCGGTGGCGGCCCAGCCCGGCGGCCTCGGCGAGGAGTCCGGGCGGCGCAGCACGGCCGCTCCGGTGTCGGGGGCGGCGAGCAGGGTCTCGTGGCGGCTGCGCAGGACCGTGATCGCGTCGTGGGCCGGGTCTCCGGCGTGCCCCTCGGGGTCGACGGCCGGCCAGGGGTCGCGGTCGGCGCGCAGCACGTCGCCGAAGTGCGGGTCGCCGTGGACGAGCGTGTCCGGCTGGTCGTGGCCCGGTTCGAGGACGGTCGCGACCGCGGCGCCGACGACCCGCTCCGGGAGCGCCCCCGGCAACCGCGCGGCGCCCCGGCGCAGTTCCTCCGCCCGCTCCTCGGCCCGGTCGCGCAACCGGGGCGGCCAGGGCGGGGCCGGGACGGCGAGCCGCCGGGAGAGCCGGCCCGCGACGGCCACCGCCCCGTCGGCGTCCGGGTGGGCGGCGAGCGTGTCCGCCGCCCACCCGTTCCAGCGGCCTCGCGAACCGGGCGCCGTCGCGCCGGTGCAGCAGGACCGCACCGCGGCCGGCCCGGACGGCGAACGCGTCCGGCTCGTGGACGTTGCCGGGGTGGGGGGAGGAGACCTTGAGGACCGCGGGCGCCCCGTCGTCCGCCCGCGCGGGGACGACGGGGGCGGCGCTGCCGTGCGGCACCGGCCCGGCCGGCACGCGGGCCCGGCGTTCCGGGAGTGCTCCGAGGAGCGCCGACAGTCCCGCGGGAGCCACACCCGGCCGGCCCCTCCCGTTCGACGGTTCCCCGCGCGAACCGGTCCGGTATCCCGATCACGACGACGGCCCACGGACCTCGCACCCGTGTCGACCGGCGCTCCGCGGAACCCCCGTCAACGACCGGGCGGGCACGGGGCGATGGTGCGTCGGCGGTACCGGCGTTCCGTGGCGGCCGCCGGACTCCAGGGCCCCGCCGGCGTCCTGAGCGGGGAACCGGAGGGGGCGCGGGGGTGTCGTGGTCCGTGGAGAACCGAGGGCGAGAGCGAGGGGGAACGCGTGGTGGAGGGACGTGGCGGGCAGGAGTTGCTGGCGGCGGCCGGGGTGCTGTTTCCGGACGGGAACGGGCGGCTGCTCGTCGTCCGGTTGCCGTACGACCGGAGGCATCCGGTGGCGGTGCCGGGTGGCGGGTGGGATCCGCAGGACGGGTCGCCGCGGCGGACCGCGGTGCGGGAGATCGAGGAGGAGCTGGGATTCACGCCGCGGCTCGGGCCGTTGGCCTGTCTGGACTGGACTCTGGACCACGACCGTCCGCCGATCGCCGCGCACCTCTACTGGGCCGAGCCGCTGACGCCCGGGCAGGCGGCGGCGTTCACGCCGGACCGGGCGGAGGTGGGCGGCTGGGCGTGGCTGACGCCGGAGGAGGCGGGTCGCGCGCTGCCGCCGCGGCTGTCCCGGCGGGTGACGGCCTGTCTGCAGGCGCCCCGCGGGGCCGCGCCGCTGGAGTTGGAGGACGGGCGGCCCGCCGGGCACGTCCTCGACCAGCTGGCGCCCGCTCCGGCACCCGCGTACACCGGACCGTCCGGGCTGGACGGAGCCTGGCACCTGACGGGCACCGGTGCCCCCGCGCCCGACGCGCCGCCCCTGCTGGACCGGGAGGCCTACATCGCGGGCCGGCCGCGGATCCGGGCGAAGGCGCGCACGGTGTTCACCGACCGGGCGGGCCGCGTCCTGCTGGTGCGGCAGAAGCCCTGGGACCTGCCGGGCGGCGAGGTACCGTACTGGACCCTGCCGGGCGGCGGCATCGAGGCGGACCGGGAGCTGCCCAGGGCGGCGGCCCGCCGGGAGGTCCGCGAGGAACTGGGCTGGTCCTGCGAGCCGGGACGGCTGCTGGCCCTGGACTGGCTCCCCGGACGGCCGGCGGACCCGGCCGCGAAGCGGGACACCGCCCTGCTCGTCTACCTGTTCGACGGCGGCACGGTGGCCGACGAGCGCTTCGCGTCGATCGCACTGGCCGAGGAGGAGCTCGCCGAGTGGCGGCTCTGCGACCCGGAGCAGGCGCGGGCGCTGCTGACACCGGCGTCCTGGGCCCGGACCGCGGCGGCGCTGGCGGCGCGGGACCGGCCGGGCGGCCCGGCCGAACTGGTCGGCGGGCACCCGGCGGACTGACACCGGCCGGGCCGGGCACGGCGGCGCGCGAACCGGGTCGGGCCCACAGGCCGGGGGCGCCGGTCCGGGCGGCGTCCCGCCC